>CAZBQU010000001.1:0-498 GCA_964494215.1 uncultured Candidatus Saccharibacteria bacterium
GCTCCGGCCATTACGCCTGCAACGGCGGAAGGCGGTGCCGAAGTCTTTAAGGTGGACTACTTCGACAAGAAAGCGTATCTCTCCCAGTCTCCGCAACTTTATAAGCAGATCGTTATGACGGCGTTCGAACGCTGCTTCTCCGTCAACAAAGTTTTCCGCGCGGAACCTTCTTCCACCACTCGCCATCTGACCGAGATCGTATCTCTCGATGCCGAAATGGGCTTCATCGAATCATGGACTGAAGTACGCGACATGGCGGAAGAAACGGTTCGCTTTATTCTCGAGCAGGTTAAGGTTCGCAATGCTGAGCACTTGAAGCTCTTGGGCGCTACGGTGCCAGTGATGATTGAGAAGACGCCAACGCTTTCGCTTGCTGAAGTGCAAGAAAAAATCTTTGCGAAGAGCGGCCGTGATGTCCGTGGTGAGAAGGACACGAACCCGCAAGATGAGCGCGAGATCTGCGAAATTATCAACGAAGAAACCGGCTCTGACTTCGTC
>CAZBQU010000001.1:508-9891 GCA_964494215.1 uncultured Candidatus Saccharibacteria bacterium
ACGGCTATCCAACCCGCAAGAAGCCGTTCTATGTATATCCGAACCCCGAGAATCCAGAGTTTAACGAAGGCATGGACCTCATTTGCCGTGGCGTAGAATGGCTCTCCGGCGGTCGTCGTGTGAACGACTATAAGCAACTTACAGAACACGTCGAGACGTGGGGGATGGATCCTGCGAAGATTAAGATGTTTCTCGAAGCATTCAAATACGGCGTCCCTCCTGAAGGCGGCTTCGCCCTTGGTGCAGAGCGTATGACGATGCAGCTCCTCGAGCTCAAGAACATTCGTGAAGCCACCATGTTCCCGCGTGACATGAACCGCATCGACGAGAAGTTGGCCGAAGAAGGTTTCTAAAAAACGCCCTACGGGGCGTTTTTGCTATTCGGGAGACGAGGTGGTTTGTTGGAGCATTTTTTGTTACTATCTCACTCAGAAAAAAGGGGGTGTGCGAGATGTCGATCTTATCAGATTTGAGAACACTAGCTACCACGTCTTGCAAGCGGGGCGAAACAATCAAAGCACTGCGGGATGCAATCTCAAAAGAACGAGATGAGGTTGCTCAGCAGATGCGGCGCGTCGATGTCCGTGGCCAGCTTGTTGACGCTCTCATTAGGGCAGCTCAACAAGGTCGGGATCGCGTCGATTTCAAGTATCGAAATGACCGAGTCGACGAAAAGGTGATTGAGTGGTACGCCGAGTTGAGTCGGGAACAGGGCTTTCAATTCGAACGGAAGGATGTGGTTGAGGATGAGAGTCTTGATCATGGTATGGGGGACGAAGGAGGTGTTAAGGTTCCATATATCTGTCTGTCTGTACGCTTCCTGATTCCGTGAGTCTGAGAGCGCCGGTCCTTCTGGATCGGCGCTTCTTTATTTGGGGAAAAGGGGTTGAAAAGCTATAATAAGCCTCAATTATGGAAGGCACGTATCAGGTGAAGACGCATGTGTTCGAGGGGCCACTCGACGTGCTTTTGGAGCTTGTGACGAAGCGTAAACTTTTTGTGAATGATGTTTCGCTCTCTCAGGTGACGGATGACTTTATCCGCTATATCGAGGAACGGGAGAAGGTGGATGGCGGCTTCCCGCTTTCCGAAAGTGCGGAATTCATCCTCATTGCTTCGACCTTGATGCTCATCAAGTCGCGCTCTCTTCTGCCCGCCTTGCAACTCACGACGGAAGAAGAATCGAGTATCGAAGATTTGGAAAATCGTTTGGTCGTGTACGCGCGCGTGAAAGAGTTGGCCGTACTTCTGCGAGGGATGTATGGCAAGAATATGATTTTTGAAAAGGAAGCTCGTAAGTCCGTGATCAATATCTTTGCACCAGACGCAAAGACCGACACGACGAATCTCCTTGCCGCGCTTGAACGCGTCATCATGACCTTACCCAAGAAGGAGAGCTTGCCTAAGGTGACGGTGCGGAAGGTAATTAGTCTTGAAGAAATGATTGAGCGACTTTCTGATCGGATTAGTCGGGCGAGTCGGATGTCCTTCCGTGATTTCCACGGCACAGAAGGGGAGATGACACCAGAGAAGAAAGTTTCGATAATCGTGGGGTTTCTTGCTATGCTTGAACTTGTTAAACGTGGTGCCATCAGCGTCTCTCAGGAGAGTGGGGGAGAGATTGAAATGGAGACCGATATCGTGACGACACCAACCTATGCCTAACCTCGCCTCAGCACTCGAATCAGCCCTCTTTTACCAAAGCGAGCCTGTCTCCGTAAAGACGCTTGCGGCTTTGACCGGCGCGAAGTCGGGGGAGGTTTCCCTTGCTCTTGCAGCACTCCAAGAAGAATATCGAGAGCGGGGGATTGTTCTTGTCACAGACGGAGAGCTCTGGAGCTTCGGTACGAGCCCTGCCAATGCTCCTTTGATCGAGAAGCTCCAGAAGGAAGAAGTCTCTCGTGAGTTGGGGCGTGCGGGGCTCGAGACGCTGGCAGTCATCCTTTACCGCGGTCCTATCTCACGCCGAGAGATCGACCAGATTCGCGGGGTGAATTCGGGATTCGTGTTGCGCAACCTTCTCATCCGCGGCTTGGTGGAGCGCACAGACCCTTCGACAAGCTCAGGGCAAGGGGTGCCAGATAGAAGCTTCACGTATAAACCTACTCTCAAGCTCTTCGAGCATCTTGGTGTCGCGAACAAAGAGTCGTTGCCGGAATACGCAACCGCGTGGCAGTCGCTCGAAGCATTCGTGAAGGCAGAGGAGGCGGCAACAGAAACTCATGAATAATATTTTCCCTCATCGAGAAGCGGAGACACGATTCTTTTTCATCATGGCGGGGGCGCTCGGCTTCTTCCTTCTCGTTTCCTTTGTCTTGGGGACGAGAGTTGAGCGAGGGAGTGTTTCTGTGCCCTCTCGTCTCACGGCTGTGTTCCCGGAGGTTTCGATTGAAGCGAAGAGTGCCTATGTATACGATCTGCGCACAGGGAAGGTCCTCTACGCAAAAAATGCCGAAACGCGCTTGCCGCTCGCCTCACTCACGAAGCTTATGTCGGCTCTCGTCGCCTTGGATCTCTCGCCCTCGTACGGCACGGTGAAGATTACAAACAAAGCCCTCGAGAACTATGGCGATAGCGGACTTCTATCGGAGGAGAAGTGGTCGCTCAAAAATTTGCTCGACTTCTCGCTGCTTACTTCTAGTAACGACGGGATCCGAGCCGTGGCACTTTCTCTTGCTGCCCTCAACACCTCGGTCGCGACGGATGACGAACGGATCAGCAGCTTCGTCTTGGAAATGAACAAGAAGGCTTCGGAGCTCGGCTTGAAGAACACGTATTTCTGGAATGAGACGGGCCTCGATGAGTCTGTTGTGAAAAACGGCGCGTATGGAAGCGCTGAGGACGTCTCGAAGTTGCTTGGCTACTTACTCGCTCATTACCCAGACGCGCTCGAGGCCACACGCGAGTCCGCAACCATCGTGCGCTCCCTCTCCAATGCTCATGAGGCCAAGAATACCAATGTGCTGGTAAACTATATCCCCGGGATATTGGGTTCGAAGACAGGCTTCACCGACATCGCAGGAGGGAACCTCACCTTCGCCTTTGACCCAGAGCTCGGGCGACCGATTGTCATTGCCATTCTTGGTTCTTCGGTTGATGGCAGGTTTGTTGATGCAGAGAAACTTATCAACGCGACGATGAAGTATATTAACCAGGAATAGATATGTGTGGGATCACTGGCATCACGGATTCCCAAATAGAAGGCTTAGAACAGGCGATCCAAAAGATGACGCGCTGCATCGCGCACCGCGGTCCGGATGATGATGGCTTCTTTGTCGACGAGTACGTCGGTCTTGGCATGCGTCGTCTCGCGATTATCGATCTTGAGTCTGGGCGCCAGCCGATGACTTCTGCTGACGGGCGATACGTCATTTTTTTCAACGGTGAGATTTATAACTATCAGGAGTTGCGCGCTGACTTGGGGAAGCGGGGAGTGAGCTTTACTACGAAGAGTGATACGGAAGTAATCCTCCAACTATTCCTCCGAGAAGGAGCAGAAGCGTTTAAGAAGCTGCGAGGGATGTTCGCCGTGGCGATTTATGACACTGAGTCTCACAAGCTTGTCTTGGCACGCGACCCCTTCGGTATTAAGCCGCTCTATTACTGGAAGCGAGGCAATAAGATCGCTGCCTTTGCATCTGAGATAAAAAGTATCCTCTCCCTCCAAGCCTTCAAAGCAGAGGTAAATGACGCGGCAGTCTACAATTATCTTTCGTATCAATATAATCCACTTGAAGAAACATTCTTCAAGAATGTCTGGAAGCTCGCTCCGGGGCACTACCTCACGATCGATGTGGGTACGGGTGTCTTTGAGGTGACGCGCTACTTCCACTTCGCCTTCCGCCCAGATGAGCGCCTCGAGGAAGCGCCGACGAAGCAGCATATTTTGGAGACGATGGAGGATTCCGTGGCGCATCACATGATTGCGGACGTGCCCGTTGGCTCCTTCCTTTCGGGGGGTATCGACTCCTCAATTATCGCGACGCTCATGCAGCACATTCGCGGTGAGAAGAAGATCAAAACGTTTACGGTCGGCTTCAGCTCGCTTACGGAAGGGAAGGAGGCCAAGGAGACCGCTGACCCTTTGGGCACGGATCATACTGAGATTACGATTTCTGCTGAAGAGTACTTCGAGGCACTGCCTAAGGCTGTGTACCACTTCGATGAACCGGTGGCTGACCCTTCAGCGATTGGGCTCTACTTCCTCGCTCGCGAAGCGAAGAAGCATGTGAAGGTCGTGCTCTCTGGCGAGGGTTCTGATGAATTCTTTGGCGGCTACAATATTTACCTCGAGCCCTTTGCCCGTCAGAAGATGGCGTGGGTGCCGCCGATGATCTTGAGAATCGTTTCCAAGCTGCCTTTCCGAGGCAAGAACTTCGCCCTCCGTCTTTTGACGAAATTGGAAGATCGCTATATTGGCAACGCCTCTATCTTTAAGCCTTCTGAAGTTCGCTCTTTGTGGAAGGGGGAGGGTATGGCTCCTGTTTCCCTCGCGCCTCTGTACGCCGATGTTTCCGGGCAGAGCGACTCGGTCAAGATGCAGTACATCGACATCCACACATGGCTCGTGGGCGATATCCTCGCCAAGGCAGACAAGATGACGATGGCTCATTCGCTTGAGTTGCGTGTGCCCTTCCTTGATGTCGAAGTGGCGAAGCTCGCCGCGACTTTGCCAGACCGCTTTAAATGGCAGGGTGGTGTGACCAAGTATCTCCTCCGCGAAGCCTTTGCGAGCCTTTTGCCTGAGTCGACGCGCAACAGGAAGAAGCTTGGCTTCCCAACGCCGGTGCGGACTTGGTTTACCCGTGAACGCGAAGATCTCTACGAGATCATTGTGGAGAATGCCTATATCAAGGAGCATCTTCACGTGGTGGAGATTCGCGAGCTCATCACAGCTCATGTATCTGGCCGAGCCGACAATTCTCGCAAGATCTACCTCCTCCTCCTCTTGGCCATCTGGTACAATACCTTTATACAAAAATAGGCCATGGATATCTTAAAGATTATCGCGCCGACCGCCCTCTCCTTCTTTATCGGCTTTGGTATTACGCCTTTCTTCACTCGCTACTTCTACAAGTACAAAATGTGGAAGAAGAGTGCGCGCATCCACAATGCTGACGGCGTGTCAGAAACCTTCGCGAAGATTCATAACACCGAACACGAAGTCTCAACTCCACGTATCGGCGGCATGATCATTTGGGTCGCGGTCGCACTGACGGTGGCAGTTATCTACGCTCTTTCCGTCTTTTTCCCAACGGAGTTCTTGGGCCAGTTGAACTTCTTCAGCCGAAGCCAAACTCTCGTGCCGCTCGGCGCTTTCTTCTTGGCGGCACTTATCGGTCTCGCGGATGACCTCTTGCAAATCTTCGGGCAGGGGAGCTATGCCAAGGACCCGCTTATCTATCGCAAGGTGAAGGTTGTCTTCGTCACGCTGATCGGTCTCGCGGTAGCTTCGTGGTTCTATTTCAAACTTGGTTTCGTTTCGATCCACATCCCGTTCGATGGTGAGTGGCAGCTGGGGCTCCTCTTCATTCCATTTTTCATCATTGTTGTGTTGGCCACATTCTCTACGTCCGTCATCGACGGCCTTGATGGCCTCTCAGGAGGGGTGCTTGCCTCAGCCTTCACTGCCTTTGCGGTTATTGCCTTTATCGGCAATCAATTCGACATCTCCGCCCTCTCAGGGGCTGTGGCGGGTGCTATTCTCGCCTTCCTCTGGTTCAACATCCCACCAGCGAGGTTCTATATGGGGGAGACGGGCATGCTTTCCTTAACCGTTCTCCTCGCGGTTATCGCTTTCCTCACCAACGCCGTCCTTCTTTTACCTATTATCGCCTTGCCGCTTGTCGCCACTTCCTTCTCTGTGATCATCCAAGTCAATTGCTACAAACTCTTTAATAAACACCGCGTGTTCCGCGTCGCACCGCTCCATCACCACTTCCAAGCCTTGGGCTGGCCGCGTGAGAAGGTCGTCATGCGCTACTGGATTGTCTCTGTCATCTGCGCCATCACGGGAGTTATCCTCTTTGTCGTCAGTTAAAGTAGTTTACTATTAGGTAAATGGGAAAAAGGATTAACGGTCTTAAGTATTGGTATGAAAACAACGAGCGTAAGATCTCCGTCTCTTCGCTTGTTGTGGGCTTTATTATCGACTCACTTACGCTCCAAGGTATCGACAACTTCTATGACAATTTGTGGATCACGTCGAACCTTGTCATCGCAGGTTTCTGTATCATCTTGTTGAGTCGGCGAGGGGAGAAGGACGAAGAGGGCTTTTGGATCCCAAACATCTTGCAGTTTAGCTTCGGTGCCCTCTTGGGTTCGATCTTTGTTTTCTACTTGCGAGCTACGACAATTGCCGTAACATGGCCCTTCTTCGCACTTCTTGCCAACGAATTCTTCCAGAAGCGTTACGCTCGACTCGCGTTCCAGATTTCCTTCTGGTACTTCTCCTGCTTCTCGTTCAGCATCTTTCTCGTGCCGCTTGCAGTAGGAAAGATTGGCCCATCTGTCTTCGTCCTTTCCGGCGGAGCAAGTCTTATTGCGATCTGGTTCTTCTTGAAACTTCTGAACAGATTCGCAAAGGAGAAACTTTTGGAGAGCCGCACGCACATTTGGAGCTTTATCATTACAATCTTTCTACTCGTGAATGGGCTGTACTTTACGAATCTCATTCCACCCATCCCACTCTCTCTCCAAGAAGCTGGCGTCTACCATAGTCTGGAAAAGAATGCGGCTGGTAACTACGCCGTCTCTGAAGAGGTGAGGGGAGTGGAGAAATACTTCACCTTGCGCCCGCTCATCCACTGGCGCCCTGGTGACCCTCTCTATGTTTATACGGCTATCTATTCGCCGGGTGCTCTTTCCTCCGCTGATATCGAGCATGATTGGCAGTATGAAGATGCGAGTGGAGAGTGGGTGACGGCGACACGCATCCCGCTCAAGCTCGTGGGTGGGCGCTCTGGTGGCTTCCGCACGTATTCGAGCAAGTTCAATTTCACCCCCGGTAATTGGCGCGTTGACGTGAAGACTATGAGTGGTCAGATTATTGGTCGGGTCAATTTTAAGATTGTGGAGAGCGCGTCCATGCCGCCGCTTATGACTTCTATCAAATAATATGTCCGGCAAACTCAAGGTAGATAAAACATTCCTCATCATCACCGTCACTCTTATTGTGGCTGGGTTCTTTATCTTCTCCTCTGCTTCCTTGGGACTTTTAGCCAAGGAGAATTCTAACTACTCGAGCGTCGTCTTCTCGCAAACCTTCCTCGGACTTTTCCTTGGCACCCTCGCTCTTATTATCGCCTCGCGAATTAACTTCACGTTCTGGAAGAAATCGGCTTTCTATATCTTTGTTCTCGCTATTATTTTAAATATTCTCGTCCTCATTCCTTCTATCGGCTTTGAGCACGGCGGCGCTCGGCGCTGGATCATGGTGGCGGGAGTTTCCTTCCAACCATCGGAGATTTTGAAATTCGCTTTCGTGCTCTACTTCGCGGGTTGGCTCGCGGGCGCCAAGGACAAGGTGAAGGAGGTGAGGGAAGGCCTTCTCCCCATGCTCGCTCTCATGGGGATCTGCGGGGGGCTTCTTTTGCAGCAGCCTGACACGGACACGCTCCTGATCATTGTCATTACTGGTTTCGCCATGTTTCTTGCAGCGGGTGGGCGTTGGCGCTGGATTCTTATCCTTGGTTGCTGTGGCATCTTAGGGCTTGGTGTGCTCGCCTTCACGAGGCCCTACGTCATGCAACGTATCCAGACCTTTTTGAATCCAACGACGAACGCGCTCGGTTCTGGCTACCAGATTCAGCAGTCTCTTATCGCCATTGGTTCTGGGGAAATGTTTGGCCGCGGTTTCGGCAAGAGCGTGCAGAAGTTCACCTACCTGCCGGAACCCATCGGGGACTCTATCTTTGCCGTGGCGGCGGAGGAATTCGGCTTCGTGGGTTCGGTGCTTCTTCTTGCCCTGTTCCTTCTCTTCGCTACCCGTGGGCTCAAGGTGGCGTCCCGGGTGCCAAACGCCTTTGGTAGACTGGTGGTCGTTGGGCTTGTTATAATGATTATTGCCCAGGCATTTGTGAATATCGGTGCGATGCTCGGGGTGCTGCCGCTTTCTGGCATCACCTTGCCCTTCGTTTCTCACGGCGGCACGTCACTCTTCGTTTCTCTCTTCGAGGTCGGGATTATCCTTGCCATTTCCAAAACACAGAAAATCTAACTCTCTACTGACTCTCATCTACTATGCGCATCTTATTTACCGGCGGCGGAACAGGCGGACACTTCTATCCAATTATTTCCGTAGCTGAAGAGTTGAACGCCTTGGCCAAGGAGAAGCACCTCTTGGATTTGGAACTTTTCTACATGTCGCCTACGCCGTACAACGCGGCCATTCTCTACGAGAACAATATTATCTATAAGAAGAATAGCGCCGGTAAGCTCCGACTCGGTGGAGGCTTGTTCAAAATGATTCGTAACTTCTTTGACCTCTTCCGTACGGGGTGGGGAGTGCTCGTCTCTGTCATTCAGGTCTATCAACTCTATCCTGACGTCGTCTTTGGTAAGGGTGGTTACGCGAGCTTCCCAGCACTTCTTGCGGCTCGTATCTTGCGTATCCCCGTCGTTATCCATGAGTCAGACACAGCACCAGGCAAGGTGAACCTCTGGGCAGGCAAATTCGCCGCTCGCGTGGCCGTGGCGTATCGAGAAGCCGCCGAGAGATTCCCAGTTGGGAAAGCGGTGTACACGGGGTTACCAGTCACAAAGGAAGTGGCTACACCCACCGTCTCAGGTGCGCGCGAGTTCTTAAAGATTGAGGAAGATATTCCCGTCATTCTTGTCCTTGGTGGCTCGCAGGGGGCACGAAAGATCAACGACGCTATCCTTGGCGCCGTGAAGAATCTCGTCGGTAAGTACGCCATCATCCATCAAACCGGAGCGGCAAATATCGCAGAGGTGAGGGCGACAGCTGACGCCATTCTCTTTGACTCGCCGCACAAGGATCGTTATCAACCTTTCGACTATTTGAATCATTTGGCGATGCGCATGGCGGCTGGTGCGGCAACGGCCGTCGTCTCGCGCGCGGGCTCAACTATCTTTGAGATTGCGGCATGGCGCCTGCCGGCCATCATCATCCCGATCAACAGGCGCACGAGCCATGACCAGCATACGAACGCCTTCGCCTTCGCGCGTGCGGGTGGTTGTGAGGTGATTGAAGAAGATAACCTCACGCCCAATATTTTAGAATCTGAAATTGACCGCCTCGTCAGTAACCCAGCTGCCCGAGAGCGCATGCAGGAAGCAGATAAATCTTTCTACAAACCCGACGCCGCGAAGCTTATTGCTGAAGAAATTTTGAAGATCGCGTTGGAGCACGAGGTGGAGAA
>CAZBQU010000001.1:9991-33356 GCA_964494215.1 uncultured Candidatus Saccharibacteria bacterium
CGCACGATGCTCTTTAACTATCTCTTCGCCAAGCAGAATAATGGCAGCATTGTTTTCCGTCTTGAGGACACCGACAAGGAGCGCTCGAAAGGGGAGTATGAAGCCAATATCATTGAGAGCTTACAGTGGCTCGGCATTACCTTCGACGAAGGCCCTTTCCGCCAATCCGAACGTACGGCGCTTTATCGCGAAGCGTTGACGGAGCTTGTGGCAAACGGCAAGGCCTATGTTTCTAAAGAGCCGGCTAAAGATGATCCGAGCAGGGAAGTGGAGGTCATCAGATTAAAGAATCCGGGTCAGATCATCACCTTCACCGATGTTGTGCGTGGAGATATTTCCTTCGACACGACTGAGCTGGGAGATTTCGTCATTGCGAAAAATATGGAAGAACCTTTGTATCACTTGGCGGTTGTTTCCGATGACCACACGATGGGAGTGACGCATGTCATCCGTGGAGAAGATCATATTTCGAATACACCTCGACAAATTCTCATCCAAGAAGCGTTTGGTTATGAGCGCCCTGTTTACGCGCACATCCCACTCATCCTCGCTCCTGACCGCTCCAAGCTCTCGAAGCGTCATGGCGCGACAGCAGTGACGGAATATCGCGAGCAAGGCTATTTGCCGGGAGCCGTTTTGAACTACCTCGCCCTTCTCGGTTGGAATCCAGGTACGGAGCAGGAAATCTTTACGATGGAAGAACTCATCGCGCAATTTGATTTGCAAAAGATTCAGAAAGGCGGCGCCATCTTCGACCAGAAGAAGCTCGACTGGGTGAACAAGGAGCACGTGAAGAGATTGCCACCTGAAGAACAGCGCGCTTTGGTGTTAAAGTCCATTGAGCATGAGCCCTACATGGTAGGGGAGCCGACTCTCGATGTGGCCACGCTCGTGTGGAAAAAGGCGACTGCAGAAGAAACGATCGAGCATTTAGAAAAAGTTCTTGAAATAATTTCTAAGGGCGGAGGCAGTGAAGAAATAATGGCTTATGCTAATGAAGAAGGGAAGGCCTGCCCGCCCTCCCGCTCGGTCGGGAGCAGGCGGGGGAATGTCCTCTGGCCGTTGCGCTACTCACTTACCGGCGCACAGGTGAGTCCTGACCCTTTGACCATGCTCCAAATTCTCGGACAAGAAAAGTCCCTCAAACGCCTCGAACACGCTATAATGGTGCTTAAGAATGCCGCGCTTTAAACATGCTGCGTTTCTGCTCATTCTCCTTGTTGCGCTCCCGCTCGTAAGTCGAGCAGCGACGAGCGCGAGCCTCAACTCCCAGATCGAGAGTATTCGTCGTGACCGCGACGCTTTGGTGGCCGAACAGGCCCGTCTCCAGGCCGAACTCGACAAGATTACCGCTGAGGGTAAGACCTTGGGCACCGCCGTCAAAAGTCTCGATGCATCCAAGAAGAAGCTCGCTTCTGATATCAGGGTGACACAATCAAAGATCGCCTCAACTGATCTCAATATCAAACTTCTCGAGCAGAACGTGAGTGAGACGGAGCGGCTGATTAAGGTCCACCGCCAAGCTGTTGGTGAAGCACTTCGTGCCTTGTTCCACAATGATTCGCGCCCCGTTGTCCTGGATCTCCTTGCTTCGGCAAACTTTTCTGATGCGTGGCAAGACACCGCCCAGCTTACGGGGTTGAGTGACTCACTCGACGACGAAGTCTCGCAACTACGCGATACAAAGACCGCGCTCTCTCTCCAGAAAGCCGCCAAGGAGAAGAGCCGTGAGGAAGCCGCCGCTCTCGCCAAGGACCTCTCAAGTCAGAAGAGCGCGGTCGAACAGAGCCAGAAGGCGAAGGAGCAACTTCTTGCCGAAACAAAGAACAAAGAAGCCGCGTACCAAGCGATGCTTGCCGAGAACGCTGCCAAGCAGAAACAATTCGAAGACGATCTCTTCCGTTTGGAGTCGAGCCTTGATCTCACCATCGACTCCTCACTCGTCGCAGCACCGCGGCACGGCATCCTTGCATGGCCACTCTCGAGTGTCGTCGTCACAAACAGTTTCGGTAAAGTCTCTGGCGCGAACACGCGCATTTATGCCTCTGGTAGTCACAATGGCACCGACTTCCGTGCTTCTCAGGGTACGGCTGTAAAGTCTATGGGCACCGGAGTGGTGGCAGGTACAGGCAACACCGACGAGCAGAAGGGATGTGGCTCGTACGGTCGCTGGATGGTTATTTCGTATGATAACGGTCTCTCAAGTGTCTATGGGCACCTCTCCTCCATTTCTGTACAGAAGGGGAGCCGCGTCTCGGCCGGGCAAACTGTCGCTTACTCGGGAGGTACGCCTGGAGTTTTTGGTTCCGGCTATTCTACTGGCCCGCACCTCCACGTCGGCCTCTTTGCTACTCAAGGTATGGAGATCCGCCAGTTCGTTGAGAGTCGTGGTTGTAAGCAAGTTATCGTACCAATCGTCGATGTGAAGGCGTATCTCGACCCGCTTGCATACCTCCCGTCGCTCTAATAGACTTTCCCTATGAATAAAAATCGCGGCTTCGTCACCTTGGCCGTTCTCATCCTTATTGCTCTCGTCGCCCTCAAATACTTCTTTGGTTGGTCCGCTTTTGAGGCGGCACAGACCCCGGAAGGGAAGTCTGCTCTCCAATACGCCAAGGATATTCTCGTGTGGTTGAAGAACCTCCTGGTGAGTGCTTGGTCTTATATCCACTAGTATGCCGCGCCCTCTCAAAGTGCTTCTTTTCTTCCTGCTTGCGCCGATTTACGTCCCAGCGTATCTCCTCATGCATTGGACCTTTAAGTGGTGGTCGGGTTTGTTGGATTAAGAACATAAAGATATGAAAAGCCTCGGCGCATGCGCCGAGGCTTTGAGTTTCCCATCTTACTTAGGCGGGAGCAGGTTTGGTGGGGGAAAGAACCTTTGAAATCATCACGTTCAGGTCCATGAGAGGGTCTGGCGTGAGGAATTCTGATGAAGGGAGGATGATGCTTTTCTCGCCGAAGATCTGCACCGCGCGGGCAACGCTTTCGAGGGTGCGCGCATCGGTGATGAGGACCGGCACATCGGGGGCCACACTTTTGATGCGGTTCATCTCGCTCTCACCACATTCGACGCTCACAACGAGGCCGATGTTCTTGCGAACTCGGGCACTCAGAGCCACGTCTTTTGCCACCTGGATATAGAGGGGCTGAGACCATTCCTCTTCTCCTGTCGCGGAGATCGGCCGTTTTTGAAACACGGCTGAGGTTCTTCCACTTGTCCGACACAGCACGAAGAGCATCGTATCGTAACAAGACTCCCGGCGATCGTATTCCCCATATGGGCTCACGATGAGAGCGTCGGTACGTGGATCGCCGTAGCGACCGATGAGGGGCACATCGGGTGCCGCCGCGCGCACGAGTCCAGAGAGAGTGGGATTTTCGACTTGATACGCAGAAACGAAATCCTTCGTCTTCTGGATCGTCATGGCGAGCTTCGAGTCTGTGGTAGCTGGCCACTTCAATTCTTTCTCACCACTGAGAGCCATGGACGTGAACCGTCCTTCCTGGAATCGCTCGTTGATCTTTTGCATGAACGTCATGGGGTGCTCCTTTGGCCAAGAGGCCTGTCCTAGAGAGTGGGGTAGGGAACTTCTCCAAAAAGATTAGCAGATTCAAAATTTCTTCGCGACTCCCCTACTGGAGAGACAATTTTCGGGGGAGGGGGTATAGGATGATATTCCCGACAATTAATTTCGAAGAGATTTGAGAGAAGTGGGGGAGAAATATTTTTAGAAATAAAAGAGAGACATTGAGACAGGGAAGTCGATTGAGTTAATAAAGGCTCAAGGAGTCGTTGTCCACATATAAGTCTTGGCGCCCAGCCTCTTCCTGCTATAATAGTGAGTATTAGAGATATTATACTCAGTTATACTCTACGCAATATGGCCCACTCTAAGATCCTCGATACCGCTACAAAAGTCCTTCCCCTCTTCGACGACTTCATGCTTTCTATTCGCGCGAATAATTATTCCAAAGAAACGATTTACAACTATCAGCTCGATCTCGAAACCTTTTCCCTCTTTCTCACCGACGAAGTAAAAATTCCCTTCACGTCACTCAATAAGCGCATGATCGAAGTCTTCAAGGCTTATTTGAACTCGACCGACCGGAAGACCGCTTCCGGAGCCAAGGCGCAACAGGACCTCTCGGCCAACTCTATTAATAGGTGTCTTACGTCACTCCGACGGTATCTTACATACCTTGTCGACATGGATCAGCCGGTACCAGTGGTGCCCGGGTCGATCAAACTCTTGCGCATGGGTAAGAAGCACAAGCAGGTCGCGGAATTGAACGAGCTCCAGAAGCTTATCGAGAGTCCGATGCAGTTTGAGAAAAATAAATTAACCGCGCTCAGGAATCGCGCCATGCTCGAGACGTTGTTTGCGTCTGGGATGCGTATTTCGGAACTCATCAACCTTAAACGAGCTCAACTCGATAAGACGGGGCGTATCTTTATCCAAGGTAAGGGTAAGAAGCAGCGCTTCATCTATCTCACCGAGCGCGCGAAGCGCCATATCGATAACTATCTCAAGGCTCGCATCGATGACTTCCCGTATCTCTTTATTCCCGAAATGGGTCTCAACATGAAGGAGAAGAACAAACACATCTCCCCTAACTATCTCCAGATGAAGATTAAGAAGTATCGCGAACTTCTTGGTATTAACGTGCCGACCTCCGCGCACTCGTTGCGCCACGGCTTCGCCACGTACTTGGCTGAACAAGGTGCGAACCCCGCCGCCATCCAGATCCTCTTGGGCCACGAATCTCTCGACACGACCACCCGCTACGTCCACGCCTCGGACAAATACGCCGAGAAGACGCATAAGGACTTCCATCCCCTCAAGGACTAAGTGTTATAGTTATTAAATATGGATAAATCAAAAAAGAAATGGTCGGCCGGCATAAAGGCTTCAATAATTGGTTTCTTTTTTCCTTGCATAGCTCTCGTGTATCTTTTTTTGATTGAATGTCCTACTACATTTTCGTGCGAGGATACGGCTTCAATCGCTTACTTTTTCACCCCAGTATTGGGGGTAGTAATAGGTCTTTTTGCGGGAGTTTCGATGTATTTTATCTTTAGGTTTGAAAATAAATAATAAATGAAAAGCGCTGCGGTTTGAGAACCGCAGCGCTTGTATGTCTGCTCCATTTACTCAATCAAGTTGAGCATCCCTCCCATTTTCTTGCATCGAGAGATGATGTAGCGATTTGATCGGTCTGATTCACCGATACACGCCACCACGTCGTAGAGCTTCTCGCCGTAGCGAGGGCCGCCATATCCATCGAAGTGGCAGAGCTTCAAGACGTCGAAGATGCTTCTCTCGGTGGCGGGATCTTGGATCATCCACATTTTGTCTGCGACGACCTTCGCCACCCTTTCGCTGACGGGGTTGTGAGGTGCAGTCGCAAAGCGGAGATACCAACAGCCGATGTTGGCCATGGCCAGGTGAAGATCGTCTCGCCCATGCACTTGCCTCACACGGCACTGGATCTGCTGGGTCCAATCTTCTCTAATGGCCCAAAGCCAGGGCATCTGTCGGCGAAGGTCAGCTAAGGCGCGCGGGTGGGTGAAAGTCCCCTTTTCGTAGTTGGTCACGTACTTCTCCTCTGGGCCGTTCGGCCCTTTGAGCCCGTTCGGGCGTCTGAGTACTCATCTGAGAACGATATTCCATTTATGACACTATCTTAATTAAAAAAGCGCCGCAACCGAGGAATCGGTTGCGGCGCGCAGGTTGGGCTAGCGTTTGGCCATGAGGCGGACGTTCGTCGCGCTCCAGATCTTCTTGTAACGCTTGCCGCGCTTCATGTAGGTGACGGGGACGTGGCTGCCACCTGTGAATTCGCCGCGAGCTGCTGCTCGTTGGTGGCTTCGATCATTCTCGAGGAGAGTGCCTCGATGGATACGTCCGTAGAGATGTGCGGCTCTCCAGTCGAGATGAGTGTGCAAATTCCCGATGACAGGCATGCGGACTCCTTTAAAGTTCTACCTCAGTTCAGCCTAGCAAATGTATGAAATAGCACAAACCCCTGGAGGATTAGCTCTTGCGGGCGATTACTTGGACCCATTTGGCTGCTCCTTGGGGAAGAGCATTTTGCACAGGAGTGAGACCTGCTTCACGGCAGTATGACTCTATTTCCTCAAGCGTATAGTAACTGAAGAAACGACTGTATTCGTAACCGTAGTCATTTTCTGTCACAACTTCCTCACTAGGTTCGTTTGCTCTTTGCTCTTTAACGGCAATATATATTGCGCCGTGCAGTTTGAGCTTCGCAGCTAGAGCTTTAATAACGTCGGGCGCTTCGGCTTTGGGAATGTGGAGGAGTGAGGCTTGGGCAAAGACGCCGTCATAGAGGTCTTCGAGAACGCCGACTTCTCTCATATCAAGCACCCGGAAATCTGCCTCGGAGACTTCTCTCTTGGCGATAGCGATCATGCTTTCCGAGAGGTCGATGCCGGTGACCTGGCAACCTTTAGAGGCGAGATAGTGAGACTTCACTCCGGCGCCACAGCCAACATCGAGGACCGACTTCCCTGCCCCGAGAAGGGCGATAAATGCATCCGTGCCCTCAACCCACCAATCATCTTTCTGATGATCTCGGTGCCAGTCTTCGGCAATGCGGTTGTAAGTTTCTTTCAAATTCATATGTTCCGTATTATACACATCTCGCCTATTGTATTAAAAACACCAAACCCCGCCGGTGAGGGCGGGGTTTGTGGGGTTACTTCTTGGCAACCTCGGCGGAAGAGAACTTGGACCAACAAGGGGAAGATGACATCCAAGGCTGAGCGCCTGACTTCTCATAGAGGTAGCGAGCGTAGGCTACGTTACCGTCAATCGAGTTCAAGTCTATCCCAAGCTTCTTGGCAGTCTCCCCGTGATAGTACAGGTTGATCTGCATGACGCCGCGGTCGAGCGGGGTCTTCTCACCCTTCAGGACTGCTCCGGTGGAGTCGTACTGACGGTTCTGAGACTCACACTTACCGATCTTCGCCATGAGCGGGATATCGGCAAAGTAGTCCTTGAGGAACCTCTCGACGTTGTCCGGGTCAGTAATCGGCTGGTAGTCTTCGGATACGATCTCCTTAGGGAGAACCGTGACCTTCATCTTGGCGTCGGTCGCAGCGGTGCCGGTAGCGGCAGGCATGACGGCCATGGCACTCGAGGAAAGGCTCATCAGAAGGCTAATGGTAGATAACTGAAGAATAACAGTGGGATAAACTTTTAATCTTAGGTGGCAGTGTCCGGATTCGATCAGGTCCGTAAAGACCGACCGAGCTCTCCTAAATGAAAAGCCAGCTCTCGCTGACTTATATACATCGTATCACGTTCCGTCCTTGCTGTCAAGGACTTTTTATGGTGCTTTGATATAGATATGGCCTTACAGAGCCATATTATAGCGCTACCGAGGAGCCCAAATTTGCCATAGTATTGACCTTTTTTAAACCTATGGCACTTTGCAGTTCGCTGCGAGGGTATAACCTGCTGCTTCGGCCGCTTGCGAGGTCTTAAAGTAGATCCGATTCTCCTCTTTGATCTGCTTGGCACCTGAACACGTGAGGTAATGATACTTGGAACCGTTCTTTGAGCCGACGATGCTCCCCTGCCCTGATGGAGCAATTGTAGAGGTCGTAGGCAAGGCGGCTGCAGCGGCACCGAGAGTCGCATCGTATTCAATCTTCACCCCCGTGCTCCTCCCCTGCCCCGAGAGCCTTCCTAGGCCAAAGGAGAGCCCCGCGACGAGGCAGATAAGGATGGTTAGGAAGAACTTCTGCATAAAGCCGCGAGCCCCACCGGGACTGACTTCCCCATTCTTGTCAAAAGTGATGGTCTCTGGTACACTCATACGACTTAATTATAGACCAAGATGGCACATAAGAAATCAGCAGGCGTATCGAAAAACGGCAGAGATTCTAACCCGAAATACCTCGGCATGAAGGTTACCCCGGGTGCTTTCGCCAAGAGCGGCTCTATCCTCATCCGCCAGCGCGGCTCTGACGTCATGGCCGGCCAGAATGTTGGTATGGGCAAAGACCACACCCTCTTCGCTTTGAAGGATGGCGTCGCCGCTATGACCTACAAGCGCAAAGTGAACTTCGACAGCACTGTTTCGAAGAAGAAGGTCATGCACGTGCTTCCGAAGGCCTAAGCCTTATCTCTATTTAGATTGCGAGCGAGTTTTCTTAAACTGCTCAAGTTGCAAGCGCTTCTCTAGGCGCTTGTTTTCTTTCTCTTGCTGCGCGGCGGTGAGCTGAGCATGCTTGGCTTCACTCTGGGCTTTGATCTGGGCAACTTTGGCGGCGCCAGCTTTGTCGGCGGTAAGAGCGAGTCCCTTCGGAAGGAGGTTGTTTAGAGCGTAGCCGTCGGAGACAGTTTTTTCATCAAAGCGCTTCCCTACCCCCTTAATATCTTTAAGCAAAATGACTTTCATAGACTTTGACTTTACCACAGGCGAGGCATATACATAAAGGCAGGCAATATTTTGGAACGGAGGTTCCTATGAGAGTGGGCTTAAGGGTTATGACGAACGATATCGAAGGGCTCCGGGAGGCCATTCAAAGGAATGCGCCTGGTCTGAAGCTCGTTGTGAAGGACGGTGGTGGATCGGGAATTTACATTCTCGAATCTGACAAGGACTTCTCTAATTGGCTCGAGGGGGCGCACAGTGAGTTGGCGTATCTCTCCAACAACTGCCCTAATCGGGTTCTTTCCAGCGGTGTTCCTGAAATGGTTCAAGAGGTAGCAACGGACGAGCAGGGGCACTACCGTACCATGAGGGTGTTTTCGGTTGATCTTGCCTTGCGGCTGAAGACCGCCGATGAAGACAATCTGAAGCTCCGGCGGTTTGCGAAAGGGTTCTTCCGGATGATCTCTCAAGGGCTCAATACCACAGTCGATGCGTTCATTGGCTCTGAGGACAGGAGGTATCTCTGGAGTATCGGAGATTCACTCGACTGAAACAATGCGCCGCGATCTTACCAGATCGCGGCGCATCTTCTTTTATTTATTGATTCAAAATCTCAATCGCCTTCTCGAGCTGGGGGTCACGTTTTGCGGTTTGGTCGGCGGCCGTGTAAGGCACGACGTGGTCAGGGGTGACGCCCTTCGCGGAGATGGAGTTGCCGAGCGGGGTCAGCCAGCGAGCGACAGTAATCTTCAAAGAGGTTTCTGAAGTGAGGTCGACGAGTTCTTGGACAGAGCCCTTGCCGAAAGTCTGAGTGCCGACAAGCACAGCCCTTCCTTGTTCTTGGAGTGCGCCGGCGAGAATCTCAGCCGCGGAGGCGGAGCCCTTGTCGACGAGGATCACGAAGGGCAAATTTTCGTTGAAGATGTCATAGCCGCGACTGCGATAGACCTTCTCGTCTTGTGTGCCAGCGAAGTCTTCCTTCACAACAATCTTGCTTGCTGGGAGGAACCAGCTCGCCATATCGATAGCAGCCTCAAGGTAGCCACCGGGGTTGCCGCGGAGGTCAAGGAGAAGCCTCGTGTCACCAGAGAGGATGAATTCGCGCAACGCTTGGCGGAAGAGGTTTGGGGACGTGGCGGAGAAGTTGTAAAGCGAGATTTTGAAAATGCCTCCAGGAAGTCGTTCCGTGTCGATCACTGGCAAGTCGATCGTCGCGCGAGTGATAGTGACGTCGAAGGGTTGCTTCACGCCGTCTCGGGCGATAGTGAGAGTGACGGTGGTGCCTCCTTCCCCGCGGATGCGGCTGACAGCGTCTTCGGTCGAGAGGCCGCTCGTTGTGTCGCCGTCGATGCGGAGAATCTTGTCGCCCGGCTTCATCCCTGCGCGCTCAGCAGGAGAGTTCTTGAGAGGAGCAATGACGGTGACCGTACCTTCCTGCGAGAGGACTTCCATACCAACGCCTTCAAAATTGCCGCGGATGTCAGCTTGGAACATGTCAGACTCGACCGGCGGGAAGAAGACGGTGTACGGGTCCCCAAGAGAGGCGGCGAGACCTTCGATCGCGCCATAGACCTTCTCCTGATTCCCTACTTGCTTGGCGGTGCTTGAAGCGGAGACATACTTCTCATTAATAAGGTTCCACGCCTTCCAGAAGGGGGCGAAGTCGACGGCATTAGGCTTGCCTTCTTGCTCGTTTACAAGTTCGCTCGCGAGAGGTGAGGTGGCGGTGTGGCCTTGGCGTACTCCTACTTTGTAGGCACCAAAGACGAGAACGAGTCCAAGAACGATGAGAGCACCGTGTTTGCGCAGGGTTTCCATAGATGCGATTATATCATCATGACGCTTCAAGTTCATAATACTCTCTCTGGGCAAGTCGAAGAATTTGTCCCTCTCGATCCCGGGGTGGTTAAGATGTATCACTGTGGACCGACAGTTTACGGCAAGCAGCATATTGGCAATCTCTCGATGTTCGTTTTTACGGATATTTTGCGTCGCACTCTTGAATACACTGGTTATTCGGTTAAGCAGGTGATTAATTTTACCGATTTCGGGCACCTCACTTCTGACGGTGATGAGGGGGAAGATAAGATGACAAAAGGTTTAAAACGAGAGGGGCTTGAAGCGATGGGTAAGAAATACGGAGAGGTTTTCAAAGATGATTTGAAGCGTCTTAACATTGAAACAACAGGCACCCTCTTCCCCTCTGCGAGTGAGTACGTGCCGCAGCAAATTGAGTTGATTAAAAGACTTGAAGAGAAAGGTTTTGCCTACCCAGGTGAAGACGGAATTTATTTTGATACAGCCCAGTTTCCTGAATATGGAAAATTAGGAAAGATCAATCTAAGATCAATGGATCAGGATTTTGCGCGAGTAAAAACAATAAAAGGTAAAAGAAATCATATTGATTTTGCCCTTTGGAAATTCAACAAAGAACTCGGGTGGCTATCTCCTTGGGGTAAGGGATTTCCCGGTTGGCATATTGAGTGTTCTGCCATGATTATTGATATTCTCGGTCCACAGATTGATATTCATACCGGAGGTGTTGAGCATATCCCTGTTCATCACAATAATGAAATTGCGCAATCTGAAGCTGCTACAGGCCTCTCACCCTTCTCTCGTTTTTGGCTTCATCGAGCTCATCTTCAGATTGGTGGTGAGAAGATTGCTAAATCAGAAGGTAATACCGTTTTTCTTTCAGAAATTATTGAAAAAGGTTTCAGTCCTATCGCGTTTCGTTATTTCCTCTTAAATTCAACTTACCACACGGCAACTAATTTTACTTGGGAAGGATTGGAAGCTGCTAACAATGCTTACAAAAAACTTAAAGAATTTATGTCGTCACCCTTTGTTTCTGTGGGAGGAATGAATAATTTAGGAAGTTTTCAAGTACATTCAGAATACAAAAAAGCTTTTACCAAGGCATTGGAAAATGACCTAAATACACCAGAAGCTTTAGCTATAGTTTGGAATCTTGTTAAGGATGAGACTGTTGATACAGGACTCAAACGCTCGACTTTGCGTGATTTTGATGTAGTGCTTGGCCTTGATTTGGCACATAGGGATATTGAAATTGAAATTCCTCCTCATATAGTTGAATTGGCAAGATTAAGGCAAATTGCTAAGGAATCTAAAAAATATGATGAAGCAGATAAAATAAGAGAAGAAATAGAGAAACAAGGGTATCAAATAAGAGATGCAGATAGTACCTTTGTAATTTTTGCCCCTTAATAAAGAATGGCCGCGCGACTGGTGTCGCGCGGCTCAATGGTTAGTCCCTGACCTTTTCCCAAGATTGTCCGAGCTTCTTCTTGAAATTGCCGAGTTTATTCGGTCCCTTTTTCTTGAGAGCCTTCTGCTCCACGTTGACCTTGAGGTACATAAGGCCGATATTGACCATCGAGAGACCGTGGACGATGGTGGAGACAGCTGCCGCTTCTGGGTCGACCATGGGCGCGTTTTGAAGTTCGGCGCTCATCTCCTTGGTCACCTTATTTAGTTCATTGAAACCTCGAGCCAGCCTGCGTTTCTGATTGTCATTCATTAAACCCTCTCTTTGTTGAGCTTCCTGCCCGCCATTTAAGCACATGCAACGGCCTTAGACCATGTCCCCATCTTATTCGACCCATCTCCCCTATTTTCTGTGTTGTAACTAGTTTTTGAGAAGAATTTTATCCGCTATAATTTCTTACATGCATATCACCGGCGCATCATCGATCACCAACGCAGGGCTGCGTATCCCGCCGCACTCGCTTGAGGCCGAGATGGCGCTCTTGGGCTCTGTGATGCTCCGCCCCGACGCGATCTATGAAGTGATCGACACCGTTGGGCCGCACTCCTTCTATTTTGAGAAGCATCGCCTCGTCTTTGAAGCGATGCTTGAACTCTTTGGCAAGCACCAGCCGATTGACCTTCTCTCCCTCTCCACTCGTCTCAAGGAAAAGGAGATCCTCGAGCGCATTGGTGGCGCGGCCTTCCTTACGGAACTCTCCTCCTCTGTTCCCTCTTCGGCCAACATTAAGCACTACGCGGACATTGTCATGAAGAAGTTCATGATGCGCGAACTTATCAGCGCTTCCGAGCATCTCTCGCACTTGGGCTTCAACGAAGCGGGTGAACTCGAAGAGATTCTCGATCAGGCGGAGAAGAAGGTCTTCGACATCACGGAGCGCTACGGCGGCTCCGCACGCTTCAAGGACCTCATGCCGCTTCTCCACGACGCTTTCGAGCGCTTCGAGAAGCTCTCGAGTGCTGAGCACGAGCTCCGTGGCGTTCCCTCAGGCTTTAAGTGTCTCGACGACATCATGGGAGGCTTCCAGCCTTCCGACCTCATCATTCTCGCTGCGAGACCTTCCGTTGGTAAGACGGCCTTCGCTTTGGACGTCGCGCGTCGTACAGCTTCTGAGCACAAGACACCCGTCGGCATCTTCTCTCTGGAAATGAGCGCCGACCAGCTCGTCGACCGTATCGTCGCTGCTCAGTCTCGCACCGATGCTTCCGTCATTCGTAAGGGTGTGCGCACGCAGACAGGTACGTGGCGTGAAGATGTCTTCAAGAACATCCGTGACGCTCTCGATGATCTCTCTCGTACTCCTATTTATATCGATGACCAGGCGGGCAACACGGTGATGAAGATGCGTTCAGCTGCAAGGAAGCTGAAGATTGAAAAAGGTTTGAAGATGCTCGTCGTCGACTACCTGCAGCTCATGGCTCCTTCGAGCGCACGCGCTTCCGACTCGACCGTCCAGCAGGTGACCGAGATCTCTCGCGGCTTGAAGCACTTAGCTCGCGAGCTCAACATCCCCGTCATCGCGCTCTCCCAGCTCTCGCGTAACATTGAGCAGCGCGGCGGCAAACCTAAGCTCTCTGACCTGCGCGACTCCGGTTCCATTGAGCAGGATGCCGACGTTGTCATGTTTATCCACCAGGAAGACAACGATATTCGCGACGAAGCCGGCAAGGTGCGCGAAGTGCAACGCAAAGAGCTCATCATCGCCAAGCATCGTAACGGCCCCTTGGGCAACGCGGCTCTTGATTATCACTCTCGCTTCAACACATTTGTCGAGATCGATTACTCGAACTACGGCAAGATTGAGGAAGACTTTCAAAGCTTCTAATGAACTCTTTAGATAAGCTCACAGAATTATTTAGCAAATTCCCCGGTATCGGTCCTCGCCAGGCTCGCCGCTTTGTCTACTTCCTCTTGTATAAGAACGAAGGATATCTCGACGAACTCACTCGAGCGATCAGTGGGATCCGTCGCGAAGTGACACAGTGTCGTACGTGCTTCCGCTACTTCCCTGGCACACATACGGGGCAGACTGTCTGCGGCCTCTGTGCCGACGCGCACCGTGATGACACCCTTCTCATGCTCGTACCGAGAGATGTTGACCTTGAGGCGGTGGAGAAGAGCGGTGGGTATCAGGGGCGATATTTTGTCTTGGGTGGCGTTGTCCCTATTTTAGAAAAAGAGCCCGAGAAGCGCATCCGCCTCGCCGAACTTGAGGCGCGACTGAGTAGTGCCTTTGATATTAAAGAAGTGATCCTGGCCATGAACGCAAACCAAGACGGTGAACATACGGCGGAGTTTATCAAGAACTATTTTAAAACAAGCTCGCTTACCTTCTCACTCTTGGGTCGCGGCCTCTCGACTGGCGCAGAGCTCGAATATGCGGATCCAGAAACCTTGAAGAGTGCGTTAGAGAACCGCACTCACTAATTCTCCGCTAGTTGACGAGGTATCTCGATTTCGCCAATATAAAGTAAGACGTAAACATTGGAGGTTCCCAATGAGTTCAGAGGGTGCACGGCGAGTGGGTGACGTGGATTTCCCGTTTCAGAATGAGGCGAGGATGAAAGGGTTGGTGGGCACGCCGGATTCTATTCGTTACGTGTGCCTGCACTTCTTCCCTCGCAAGAACAATCAAGGGAAGGACACGGTCGGACGCCAGCTTGATTCCGGCAGCCGACGTGCGGACACAGAGAAGATGTTTGAGGCCAAGACAGGTTATGTGGAGTTCTGTCAGTACAAGGACGGAGTCTTCACGCTCCTCAGACAGAAGGGTGATCCCGAGCTTCGCGTGCGATGGGAACAGATCCATCCGAAGCGCGTGAGTGGCCCTGAAGGTGGTCACTACGGTCAATAAAGAAAAGGCCCGGACATCTGTCCGGGCCTTTGAGTAGCCGAGGAAGAGTTACTTCTTCGGAGACTTCTTTTTGAGCTGCTGTGTTTCCACGTAGCGACGCCGGCCAGCGGCGATAGCCTCGCGGTGCTCCTTGGAAAGCTTCCGCTTCTTTTTGCGACGCGACCCCTTGGTTGTGGGCGGCGGTGCAGCGGGCTTGTTGGGGTTCTTGTCCAAGATTTTTGCGATCTCGGGAACCGCCTTGGCCTTCTCTTCTCCCAGTTGCAACGCCAGGTGGAGCATGTCCATCAGCTGAAGATCGTTCGCGCTCTTCACGAAATCAACCAGCTGATTTTTCATCGTATCTCGAAGTGTCATTCCGAATGCATCTCCTTATGCAATGACCCCTGTGGTCATCTAAAGTAGATATTAACACTTTATTAAATTATGTCAATAGTTATTGAGGTAAAGAAAAACCCCTCGGGTGAGGGGTTTTTCGACTGGGAGAGCTTCGATTATTTAACGGAGGTGACTTCGATCTCGAAGTACGGCTGGCGGTGGCCACGCTTCTTGAAGTAGCGGGACTTCGGCTGGTACTTGATAACGTCGACGGTCTTGTAGCGACCGATCTTTGCGATCTTTGCGGTAACAGCAGCGCCCGAGATGTACGGCTTGCCGAGAGTGACCTCAGTGCCACCATTGTCGACCATGAGAACCTGGTCAAAGGAGAGAGTTTCGCCTTCAGTGTGTTCACCTGGGAGAATCTCAATCTTCACCTTGTCTCCTGCCTGAACACGGTATTGCTTACCGCCAGTGGTAAAGACAGCGTAGAGGCCGCTTGGAGCCACTTTGCGGGTCGTTTTCTTGGTCTTGGTTGCTTCGGTCATATAGGGGACTTATTCTACTCCAGGCTTGTCTAAAGTCAATGGCTCAATCTCGGTCGTTTTCTCGGTAATCTTCACAATATCTTTGTCGATCCTTTTAAAGGCCTTACTCGAGTCGTTGAAGTGGTTTACCGCCGTGCCTAAGGTCTTCCCGAGCTTGTTGTGGGACTCCTCATATGCGACAAGGTGTCGCTGAAGCTCACCAATCTTTTTGATAATATCCTTCGCTTCCTCCTGGATCTTTGCCTGCTTATTGCCGAAGAGGACCGTCTGAAGATACGCCAAGAAGGTTGTAGGCGAGGTGATGATGACGTTCTTCTGCTGGTAAGCGTAGTTCATGAGGTCGTTCGCGTTCACCCCTACCCCGACGTCGTTGTTTAAGAGGTCGTAGTAGATGCCTTCCGCGGGGATAAACATGAAGGCGTAGGGCAAGGTCTCTTCGTTCGGGCGGATATACTTCGCGGTTTCGTCAATTCTCTTTTTCACATCGTTTTTAAACTCTTTGCGATACATTTCCTTGCGTTCGTCATCTACTTCATCCACGAGGCGCATGTAGTTCTCAAGTGGGAACTTGGCGTCGACGGGGACGAGGCCGGAAGGCGTTTTAATGATGAAGTCTACCTTCTCGCCGTCGGCGAACATGTACTGACTCTCGTATTGGCCGGGGAGCACGTTCGAGAGGATGAGCTCGAGAGAGGCTTCGCCCAAGTTGCCGCGTTGCTTCTGGTTCTTCAAAACTTTCTCCAAATTGCGCAGCTGCTCCGCGATGGTGAAGACTTGTTTGGTGGACTCGCGTGTTTCTGTCACCCCCTTCACCACTTCGACGAGCTGGTCGGAGACTTGCTTTGTGATCGTGCTCATAAGCTTCTGTGCCTGGCTCGACTGTGAGTCCATGAACTGGTGCATCGTCTTGTTACCCTCACCGAGCTTGTGGTCTAGGGTGTGAGAGAGGTTATTGAGTTGAGTGAGAAGGAGATTCATCCCCTCTCCGCTCCCCTTTTCTTCCTTTTTCTGGGTGAGCTTCCATACAAGATAGACGTTGACCAAGAGTACTAAGCCGAGGATAATGGTGGTTGCGTTCATATAAACCAATCATACCATGTCACTCCAAACCGATATTAAGGGCCAGTTGATCGAGGCCATGAAGGCCAAAGATGCCGTTAAGCTTACCGTTATTCGCGGTCTCATGTCCGCCTTTACAAACGACGTTGTCGCCAAGGGCAGGAAGCCAGATGACGCGCTCTCCGATGAAGAAGTTCTCGCCGTAGTCTCCCGCGCCGTGAAGCAGCGCAAGGATTCGATCGAGCAATTTGAGAAGGGTGGCCGCCCAGAACTGGCCGAAGATGAGAAGGCAGAACTCTCTGTCCTCATGGCCTACATGCCTGCTCAGATGTCTCGCGAAGAGGTGGAAACTTTTGTGAAGGCAAAAATCGAAGCTGAGAAGCCTGAAGCCGATAAAAAGAACCAATTCATGGGTGCTGTCATGAAGGATTTGAAGGGCAAGGTCGACGGCACGATGGTGAAGGAAGTCATCGAGAGCCTTTTCGCATAGGCTTCCCTATGCTAGACTAGTAGTCGGAACTACTCGGTAACCCGTTGGAGAGCATATGGCATTCCCAGCACATCTGCACGATGAGGTCCCGGTATCAGCACATCGCTTCGAACTCGAAGCGCTTGGCCAGCAATCGCTTTTTTTCAGTCAGAACCCTGAGCCAGCAGCCCCTGTGAAGGACGTTCCGGACGATTCCGACTTCCCTCACTTCAAGCCGCCCTCCAAGCCACTTGGCAAAGAAGCGGCCGCGCGGAACGACGACTAGCTCCGCGAGTAATACAAAAAGCCCCGGCATGCCGGGGCTTTTCTCTATCTTATTTTAAGTATCCCTCCTTTTTTAAAATCTTAATTTTCCCCGCCTGACCTCCTCTGTTGTAGTTGCCGATCTTTCCATCCGAGCGGATGACGCGGTGGCACGGCACGGTTGGGTCGTAATTCTTCGAGAGCACAGTGCCCACCGCGCGCGAGGCGTTGGGCTTGCCGATTTTTGTGGCTACTTGTTTATACGTGAGGACTTTCCCGGCTGGGATCTTCTTCACTACGCGATACACCTCGTCCTGGAAGCTCCTGACTCCCCCTTTCATTACTTCTTGATGCTGAAGGCGGTGATGGAGACGAGACCTTTCTTGTCGACGGCGTAAGCGAACTCGGCGCTGTAGGCGTTGTGGCCATCTTCGTAGGAGACGGTGCCCTTGCCATTTGCAGCCTCAATCTTTGTTACCTGGAAGGTACCACCAAGAGAAGCGACAATACCTGCTTCGCCGGAGAGACCGGTGATGTTCCTCTTTACATACTCGCTTGGGCTTACACTTCGATCGCTGTTCTCAAGGGCGTGGGCGGCAGCCTGTCCGTCGAAGAGGATGACTGCTGGTGGCTGTTCACTTGAACCGCGCATGAAGAAGACTACTCCTGCCGCGATGATGATAATAACTCCTGCGATATATGCTTTATTTTTCGTATTCATGATGCTAGTAACGATAACATATGTGGAGCTTCTCCGACAATAAGGCCGACAAACAAAAAGGCTTCCCGGAGGAAGCCTTGTGGAGTTCGGGTGAACCAAGAAAATGGTTCGAAAGGACATGGTGTCACGGGAAGCATGGAGCTCCGTGACCGAAAGAACGTGCGCGAGTGGGGAGCTCGAAGGAGAAGTGGGGCGAAGGGGCCACCTCGTCACCCCGAGCTCTCCCAATCTCGCATCCTTATTATACACCTAAACTAGGTATAAAGTCAAGCCCCTTCTTGAAAACTCTCTTAGATATAGTAGAGTGTCTGGTGTAGAGGCCCCCTGCCCGCCCTCCCGCTGGTCGGGAGCAGGCGGGTATCGTTAGCGGGAAAAGTATTTCAAAAGTGGATTTGGCAGAAAGTACGTGAAAGGTAAAATTAAATAAAGGCCCTATCGTCTAGCGGCTAGGACGTGACCTTCTCAAGGTCGAAACCGGGGTTCGATTCCCCGTAGGGTCACAAAATGTGTAAAGCAGGCAAACTACTTTGCCTGCGGACATTTTGTGAAGTCGGAGACATGTTTTCTCACCAGAGAAAACGGTCGAGACCGGGGCTGGAAAATTTGCGAGTGATGACGAGCAAATTATTGTGGCTCACCAAAAATAAAAGAGCCAGCGGAGAGTACGCGTTTCCGCCCACTCTTCCACTGGCCCTGTATTGAAACCTATTTCTTAGACCAGACGAGCTTGTCGACTTCTTCTTCACTCATACCGAGCTTGAGGCCAAGCTCGGTAAGAACGGCGGTGATCTCCTCCACGCACCGCTGACCGAAGTTCTTGATCTTCAGAAGCTCCTCTTCGGACTTACCGACAAGTTTGCGAGTGGTGTGGATATCTGCACTCACGAGGCATTTGGTTGTGCGCACCGAGAACCCCATGTCTCGAATGCTCGTGACGAAGAAGAGTTGGACGCGACGGGCATTCTTCTCTTTCTCCCCCTGTTCCGCTGACGCCGCGACTTTTGCAACTTCGGCGTCAGCCTCTTTCTTCGTCCGCGGCACTTCTCGAACAATCTCCCAGATCTTGACGACCCGGCCGTTGTCCGGGCCGCCCCGAGAACCCTCGGTGCTCACGGCGTTCTTGGCCTTGTCACGGGCTTCGTCGTCGTTCCGTGCAGAGAAGGGGTAGATCATGTCTCCGATTTCGACGGAGTCCACGAACCTCCGTTTCTTTTCGTGGGTACGAACCTTTTTAGTCCAACGCAGTAAGGCGAGGTACTTCGTGTCAGCCATTTTGAACAGCTCCTAGTGAGGAATTCGTCTACTCTCAGCATAACATAGAAGATATTGACAAGTCAATAAAATCATGATGAGTTTCGCTTAGGCAGATAAGACTTCTCGTCCGAGGGTAGACCAAAAGCTCATTTCTCCTATCAGCTGGTTCCAATTGGCTCTAATTAGAGCCACACTATTGACTTTTTTAATAGATTAAGTATTATTTTATGTAGAGAAAGGATGGGCCTATGCTCAAAAAACGTTCGAAGAAGAAACGCGCGAAGGCTAACTTCAACAAGAGACACCCCGAACTACGTAAGGGCGAGGTCTTTGTGATCAACTACTTCCCTGGCCCGACACCAGAGTCCGCTTCTCTTGATGACGATACCTGGTTCGAGCTTCGACTCCGGAGCAAACGAATGGGCAGTACGGCCTACAACATCCACGGCCAGATGATCAAGGGCGCTCGGCCCATCTTCGCCAAGAAGGTGGAGTATCAGAAAAAGAAAGATCGGCTCTGGCCGAAAGATCGTCTAATCTGAAGCCTTTTTCATCCCTCCTCCCCCGCTCACAGCAAGACAAATCCTCGTCGCTGCTGGGCGGGGTTTTGTTTTATGGAGTACTATAGTGGCATGAGGCTTCTTGCCACAGTGCTCGTAGGATTCTTGCTTCTCTTTGCGCCCTTGTGTTCCCTTTCTCCGTTCGTGCACACGCATGGCGCGCACGATACATCTGCCGTCGATCATTTGGAGATGTCCTCCGCTGTTACCACGGCCCTTTTTAAAACATTTTTCGTCTTCTTCTGCGTCGTCCTTTCTATTTTCCTCATCGTGCAGGTGCGTTTCTCAGGCACGTCTCTTTCTCCACATCTATCCTCCTTCTTTCCACCTGGGGATCGCTTCTGGTTCTCACTCATGTATCATGCGCCACCTCTTGAGCGCGCTCTCTTATTAGTGCGTTAACCTTATCTTGTTTATGACAATGACTCATTACATGGAGCTTCTTGCCTCCAACCAGCCTTGGAACTTACTTATCTTCATGGCCGTGCCCGTGATGCTTGCCGAAACACTTGCGATCTCGGAGTTCTACCTCCTCTTTACCCGCAATATGCACGGCACCGTGCGTCGTGTGAGTAAGTGGGCGGGGCTTCTCGCTGGCGTCTACTTTCTCGGTGTCTTCATCTACCTCTTCTTTACGGCAGTGGTTCCTCTGACTATGTCGGGAGGTTGGAGAGGCTTCGCTGATGTGCTCGCGGTGGGCGCGTATCTCTTGGGTCTGGTGCCGCTCGGCGCAATCACCCTCCTGGAAGCTGGTGTGATCGGAGGAGGCCGTGATGAAGAAGGGAAACTCCGCATGCATGCCTTCTGGATCGGAGTTTTCCTCGTCGTCGCGCACATCGCGATGATCTTTGGGATGCTTAACCCCGAAGTGGTAGGTTACGTGCCACAAGTGGCCATGCCAGTGATGGTGATGTAAGGACAATCCACCTTCTAAGCAAAAGCTCCATCTTCACGGATGGAGCTTTTTGGTGCCACACGACATCTATCCTGTAGTAGAATGAAGCCATGAAGACATTCACCCTTTCATTGCTGCTTTTAGGGGCAGGACTCGCCATATTCTTTATGGCTTTTCCTTACATGGCACTTCCTTTTATATACGGGTATGAAAATATCTTCGTTGCTTCGGATTCTAAGGTGGCGAGAATAACTCATGAGGCCGTGGCGTCTCAAGATATTTCTTTATGCGCGGAGCTGCCTCGCCATAAGGGCTGGGACGAGAGCCCGCGTTATGATTGCGAACACGCTGTCGCGCTCGCCGTTGGAGATGCGAACCTGTGTCTTAATACTAAATTTGATGATTTGTGCATTCGAGATGTCGCTATTGCGCAGTCGGATTTGCAGCAGTGTGAGGTTTATAGCAAAAATCCACGGGTGGGAAAGCAAATAATAGCTTCACAGATTGATTCTTGCCGTATGGAGGTAATTATACAAAATAACCGCTTTGGAGAATGTGCAACCGTGCCACTCAATTATCCCGAGTTTGGAAGAGATGGATGCTATAGCAGCGCGGCTCACTATAAAAAAGATTCCTCCTTGTGTCGAAACATCCAAGATCCTCTTCACAGAGAATATTGTGTGTCTAATATCGACTCTTATTCGGCTCCGTAGCCTCTGTCGTTTCTGAGACTAGTAATTATTGAGTGCAGGATCAGGTTCCGGGGCTTTCTCGCGGTCAGGTGGAATCTCGTAGTAGTTGATGAGGAACTTCGCCGTATTGAAGAAGGAGTCGGTAAGAGTTTCTGAAGCGTATTGCACGTTCTTAGGATAGTAGGTAAAGAGGAAGACGAGGAATTGCGGGTTGTAGGCGGGCAGATAACCAAAGAAGGAGTGGAGGTAGCGGTCGGCATAGTAGCCACCGGTTGGCGCGGCAATCTGAGCGGTACCAGTCTTTGCGGCGATGGAATAATTCTCAAGACGCATGTCTCCGAAGCGGAGGCTGCGGTCGACCACCTCCGTCAACATGTGGGAAATCTCGGCAGATGTTTCCTCAGAAATAACTCGCGGTCGCTCGGCCGCGTCTGGGTACGAAAGCGTCTTCGCAGGGCCGATTTTGTAGTCGATCTGTCGGACGAGATGCGGTGTGATAAGAGTGCCGCCGTTCGCGAGAGCGGAAAGGGCGCGCACCATACCTACAGGAGTAAGTGCAATCCCCTGCCCGAAGGAAGCTTGGGCCGCTTCGAGCTCGCGGTTGGTATGAAGGTTCGAGACAAGCGAGTTGCCTTCGTTCGGGAGGTCGATCCCCGTCTTCTCTTCAAGCCCAAATGAGAGGAGGCCTTCACTAAATTTCCTTGTCCCCACTCTCGTCGCGATGAGAGCTGCGCCCGTGTTCAAGGATTGGCCGAGAGCAGACTGCATCGTGACGTTGGTGCCGTGTGACTGGCCGTCGTAGTTACAGAACGTTTTGGTGTTGAGGGTGATGCAGCCTGGGTCGTTGTAGGTGGTCTTTGCGGTGATGACGTTTTCCTCGAGGCCGATGGCGTAGGTTAAGGCCTTCACAATCGAACCCATTTCGTAGCGACTCTCAACAAGTTTGTTGGTGAAGACGGCGGCACCATCGGCACTTGCCGGTGAGTTGGGGTCAAAGGTTGGCGTGAGTGCCATGGCACGAATTTCTCCGGTGTGTGGGTCAATGATAATGCCGCCTGTAAATTCTGAACTGTACTTACTCGTAACCTGAGCGAGTTCGCGCTCGAGGAAGGCTTCCACAGAGGGCTCTAAGGTGGTGACGATATCTCCTTCTGCCGTTTGGTCGTCGGTGACGGCAGAGCGTAAGTTGGAAAATATTTCTGCAAAGAAGTTTACAAAGACGTCATCGCCGTCACGCTTCAAGGTACTCTCGTAGGAGCGTTCCAAGCCGTAGCGTCCAGCAAGTTCGTCGCCATTATCGTAACCAATAAGGCCCAAGGCGTGGGCGGCCATGGTTTGGCCTGGGTAGGTGCGCCAGCGTTCGCGAGTGACTGAGACGCCCGTGAGCTTCAAACTCTGAATCTTTTCGGCGGTGAGGCCATCCACACGCTTGGCGAGTTCTTCATACGGGTCACTAGCCTTCTTTGCCTTGGTGAGGAATGTGTTCTTGTCGAGTGGGACCAAGGCGGTGAGCTTCGCATACATTTCTTCGAGGTTTGGAAGCGGGGCTGTGATGGTGGGGTTGACGCTCAGTGTAAAGCCCGACTTCACGGCCGCCCCAGGGACAAGCGTGCCGTCCTTCGTGGTAAAGAAAATAGAACCACGGTCAAAGTAGTTGATCCCTGCGACGTATTGGTGCTCAGCTTTGGCACGGAATTCTTCTCCTTGGATAATTTGCAAGAAGTAGAGTTTGCTCACAAGCGAAAAGGACGAGGAAGAGAGTGAGAACGCGGAGGCGATTTTCGAGACTAAGCATCGAGTAAGGAAGTGTTCCTTACTATCTTAACGGCTTTGCGTGTTGAAAGAAAGAGAATTACCAGAAGTTTTCGAAACATAGAGAGGTTCCTTCACTTCCTCAAAACCGTACTCGGCGGCGCGAGCAAGGGTGACGTCACCCTGGAGGCTGATGTATTGGAATTCAAGTGTCGCGAGTTCGCCTGTGAGCTCAGCCGCTTCTCTTTCCAAGGAAGCGCGCATGGCAACGTTGTGAGCCGTGG
>CAZBQU010000001.1:33366-34850 GCA_964494215.1 uncultured Candidatus Saccharibacteria bacterium
GCATTTACCGCGTAGACATAGAGAACGAAGGAGAGCATGCAGGTCGAGGCGAGAAACCAAAAGGCTTTAGCGCGGTGGTCGATCGAGAGGGCGGCGGCGCGGTCACGAACTTCGCTCAAAGGGAGGGTGAGCTGATTGTAGTTAAATTTTTGTTTTCTCGTCATAGTTTTTTGATAATGCGCAATTTGGCACTTCGGGAACGCGGATTCTCCGCCAGTTCTCCCTCGCTTGCCGTGAGCGGCTTCTTGTTAATAAGTTCCCCTTCTCCCTCACTCGCCTTGTCGCGGAACACGTTCTTTACAATTCGATCTTCCAAGCTGTGGAAGGAGATAACCGCGAAGCGACCGCCTGGCTTCAAGACTTCCCATCCCTTCTCAAGTGCTTTCTCGAGACTAGGGAGCTCTTCGTTCACTGCGATGCGTAGAGCCTGGAAGGTGCGCGTGGCTGGGTTGATCTTGCCGTGGAGGTATCCGGCGGGAACGGCGGCTCGGATCGCTGCGACAAGTTCCTCAGTCGTTTCGAAAGGTTTGGCCTTGCGACGCTGACCGATCATCTGAGCGATGCGCCATGCGTACTTCTCTTCACCAAAGCCCTTGAGGATAAGCTCGATGGCAGACTCATCCCACGAGTTCAAGATGTCTGCCGCTGTGAAGCCTTGGCCTGAAAGGCGCATGTCGAGCGGCCCATCAGTGAGGAAGGAGAGTCCTTTCTCTGCATCTTCGAGTTGGTCTGAGGAGAAGCCTAAGTCGAGGAGGATGGCGTCGACATGAGCAATGCCGAAGGTGGCCAAGGCTTTGTCGATATCAGCGAAGTTCCCAGCCCATGTTTCGATGTCGAGCGACTTCCCCACTTCGCCTAAGCGCTTTGGGTCACGATCGATACCGATAACTCGTAGTCCTGGATTCTCGGCAAGAGCTTGTCGACTGTGACCGCCCAAGCCGAGGGTGCCGTCGACCATGATCTTCCCTGGGGCGAGATCAAGGCCCGCGATACTTTCCTGTAAAAGAACTGATTTATGCATACTCACTTTCGAGCTTCTTCCTGTAAGCGGTCCAAGCCTTTTCATTCCAGATTTCCACGCGATCGTGGACGCCGGTGATGACAAGGGTGTTCCCTAGTCCCGCGTATTCCCGGAGGAATTCTGGAACCAAGATGCGACCGATGGCGTCAATCTCGATCTCGGCAGCACCGGCGAAGGTGAACCGAGCATAGCGTGGGTCTCGTTCGACATGGCCGAGGCCGGCGACTTCTTTCGAGATCGCGGCCCAGGTTTTCGACGGATAGAGGGAGAGACAATGATCCTTACCGCGCGTCACCACCACTTTGCGACCGAGTTCCTTGCGGAATTTGGCCGGGAGCGAGAAGCGATTCTTCTCGTCGACTGTGTGAGTGTATTCGCCGATAAACATAATTATTATCTTACCACTCCTTCCCACCTACATACTAGTATATCCCACCATACGCCACATGGGTACTATAGTTGT
>CAZBQU010000001.1:34950-39992 GCA_964494215.1 uncultured Candidatus Saccharibacteria bacterium
GTGCATGGCCCACCCACACTCGCTGCACCTGTGGAAGCCGTAGTTCGCGATGAGATCCTTCTGGATCTGCCAGCCGACCATTTCCTTGCGCAGGTTACCGGAATCACACCAACGATCTGCTGCCCGGAACACGTACTCTTTCTTGCCGAGAAACAGCATCAGTTTCAAAAACCAATACATGAGCCGCATTGAGTGGCCCTCCTATCATTAATATTACAACTTTACAAACTAAATGTCAATAGTTGCCTTCTTCGCGTTCGATTGGATGAAAGATTTGCGAGATGGGACGTCGGTGCCCATGAGCACATCGAAGATACGATCTGCTTCGCGACCATCGTCGACGGAAACTTGTTTCAAAACGCGCTTAGTCGGATCCATGGTTGTTTCCCACAACTCATCGGAGTTCATTTCTCCCAAACCTTTGTAGCGCTGGATGTCACCACTCTCTTCTTTGCCGACAACCTTACGCTTTTCTTCATCGGAATAGGCGTAGTGAATCGTTTTGCCCATTTTAATCTTGTAGAGCGGCGGTTGAGCGATGTAGACGTGTCCGGCGTCGATGAGTGGGCGGAAGAAGCGATACAAAAGTGTGAGAAGGAGTGTGCGGATGTGTGCACCGTCGACGTCGGCATCGGTAGCGATGATGATCTTGTGGTAGCGAAGTTTGGAAATGTCGAAGGTGTCCCCGATTGCTGTGCCGAGTGCGATGACGAGGTTCTTGATCTGTTCAGAACCGAGCATGCGGTCGAGGCGAGCGCGCTCGATGTTCAAAATCTTACCTCTCAAAGGCAAGATAGCCTGAGTGCGACGGTCACGACCCATCTTAGCGGTGCCTCCGGCGGAGTCTCCCTCTACGATAAAGATTTCTGATTCTTCGGCGGAGCGGCTCTGGCAGTCAGCGAGCTTGCCGGGCAGTGTCATGCCTTCCAGTGCTCCCTTGCGGAGCACAGAGTCTTTAGCCGCCTTCGCAGCCTTTCTCGCTTTAAGTGCAAGTAACGACTTCTGAATCATGGCGCGCGCGTCGTCTGGATTCTCTTCGAGGAAGTTGCCGAAGGCTTCGCCAAACACTTCTGCGACCATGCCCTGGGCTTCTACGGAACCGAGTTTGCCCTTTGTCTGGCCTTCGAACTGGATCTCGCTCAACTTCACCGAGATAACGGCAGTGAGACCTTCGAGCACGTCTTCACCTGTGAAGTTGTCCTCCTTCTCGGAGACGAGGTTGTTCTTTCGTGCGTAGGAGTTCAACATGCGGGTGAGGGTCGTCTTGAAGCCCGTCACATGAGTACCACCTTCGGCTGTATAGATGTTGTTGGCGAAGGGCAAGATGCGCGAGGAAATGTCGTCTACATATTGGAGTGCAACCTCGACGACCTCATGAGCTTTGCCGTTGGCTGATTTCTCGACATAGAAAATGTTGCGATGCACTGGTTTGGCGTGCTCGTTCTCGAAGCGGACCAAGGAAACAAGGCCTCCTTCAAAGTAGAAGGACATCGAGGGAGCATTGAGGCCGAGCTCTCTTACATAAAAGACGCTATTGAAATCAGTGGAGGTCTCAGTCTCTCGAGCATCAATGATAGAAATGCGCACACCCTTCACGAGGTATGCCTGCTGGCGCATGTGTGTGACAACGCGGTCGAAGCTAAAGTCTGTGATGGGGAAGATCGTGTTGTCTGGCTGAAATGTGATGATGGTGCCTTGGTTTTTCGTTTTGCCAATTTGTTTGACGTTGGCCTTCTTCTTGCCTTGGTTGTACTCCTGGACGTAGATGCCGCCGTCTTTGTGTACTTCGGCGCGAGCATAGATAGAAAGGGCATTCACAACAGATGCGCCCACGCCGTGGAGACCACCGGAAACTTTGTAGCCCGAGTCTTCTCCGCCGAATTTACCTCCGGCATGGAGAACGGTCATGACCATTTCCAAAGCCGAGACTTTCGTTTGCTTGTGAACGTCGACTGGGATACCACGGCCGTTGTCGGTGACGCGTACACGTGCAGGCTCCCCTGCTTTAAACGGTGGTAGCAAGGCGATTTCAATATCGTTTGCAAAGCCACCCATCGCTTCGTCACGAGAGTTGTCGAAGATTTCGGTAATGAGGTGGTGGAGGCCGTCAGGGCCGGTTGTACCGATGTACATGCCGGGACGCTTGCGGACGGGTTCCAAGCCTTCAAGGACGGTGATTGAGTCGGCGCCGTAGTTACTTTTCTCGTCTTTTTTGGCCATGTTTGGTACCCCGTATTATAGCAGAAAAGGGCTCTACAAGAAAGCAGAAGACTCCCCCTCCTGAAACCCCTGCAGAGGTCTAACCTCTGCAGATTCTGGGGATAACATATATAAAACGCCGCCCGATGTTCTGGGCGGCTGGTATCTGTGGGTATTCTGCTAGGAAGCAGTTTTCTTCTGACAGAAGCGGCAGCACTCAAGTCGCTTCTGTTTGGGGTTCAGAATCCAACGGCGCTGTCGGTATTCGACGGTGCCGCACTCGCAGATCACCTCGTAGACATCGTTGCGCGCAGGATGTTTCTTCTTGTGAAGCCTCGTGACTGTGACACGCCCCACTTTCTTGCCGATGATCTCATCTTTGCCTGTGGCTTCAGTGGGTTGGGTGATACCGATTCGAATTGCAGCCTCTGTGAGTGGTTCTCTGCGCCTCAAGTAATCCATCGCACTCCCTCCATGGTGATTTCTGCATAAGTTAATACCTTAAATTATATAATTTGTCTATAGGAGTTCCTTAAGAAAATAAAATACCGCCCAGGCACGAGGCTGGGCGGTCGGTGTGTGTTTGAAGCGATGATGCTTAGCTTACCTGAGAGGCTGACCTGTCGCGTAGCCAGCTCTCAAGCTCAGCCTGGTGGCAGAGCGGGATTTGGAAAGAGAACAGGAGCCTTGCCCCGCTCAGAGAAGCGGATTCTGCTTCCAGATAGGTGATCGTGGCTTCCCCGTTCGTGCGATCTTCGGGAAATCGTTCCTTGAACGACTGGATTACATCGTCCACGGACGTGGGTAACCTTTTTATGACTCTTTCTGTTACCAACACAGCCATTCTTGCCCCCTCCTTCGTCTAATGTGCGTCCTTTCATCACGATATCACGCCCATGCAGAGGTTAGACCTCTGCAAAAACTGGGGATAAGTACTTGCAGATGAGAATTTATACGCGGCGAATGGTGGCGGAAAATTCTTTTTCTGTGCGGTTCTCAAGCTCGGTGTGAACACCGTTCACCTCCTCGTTTGTGAGGGTGCGCTCGAGGTGTCGGTACATGATGCGGAAGGTGTAGGACATCTTGTCGGCGCCGAATTTCTCATCGTTCTCATATTTGTCGAGGATGTCGACGTGCTCAACCATTTCTCCTCCCGTTTCGCGTACGAGATCGAAGTAGTCGTTTAGGATGAAGGATTTTGGCACAATGAAGGAGATGTCGCGCAGAACCGGAGGGAATTTGGAAACTTCCTTATACACAGTGCCGAGTTTAAGCTGACTCTTCACACGCTCATCTGTCGACCAGAGGAGGCGGATGTCGGGAAGCTGCATGGAAATGATAGCCAAGCGCTCAATACCGAAGCCGAAGGCCCACCCCTCATAACCTTCGACACCCATTTTCTTAAGTACGCTTTGCTTGGGCATGCCGGAGCCTAAGATTTCGAGCCACTCGCCCTTGGCTGGGCCTTCAGCGGCCGTGCCCTTCACATTGACTTCGACTTCGAAGGAAGGATCGGTATATGGGAAATTGTCGATGTTGATGCGGAAGACTTGTTCTGGACCGAAGACAGTCTTCACGACCTCGCCAAGAGCGGTCTTTAAATCCTCGACATTCACCTGCCCTTTAGGCGCGATATACCAACCACCGAACTGGTGGAAGATGTTCATGTGTCGGCTGTCTATTTCGTCCTTGCGGTATACCTTGCCGTGGCACAGAGCGCCCATGGCTTCGCCTTTTGCGATGCGCGCTTGTATCTCTGGATTCTGGAGATAGTAATACCAGAAGACGGTGTCGTGAGTACGAAGCACGTGTTCTGCGTCGACGTAGTACGTGTCCGACTTGGAGCGAGCTGGGTGATCGGCTGGGAAGTCGAAGAGGTCAAAGAGGATGGTTGTCGGCACAATTTCTGGAATTTCGATAACGTCGAAGCCTTGGAACGAAGGGGCGGCCTTCACTCGCTCGGTAATGTCATAGAGTGGGCTTCCGGGTGTGCGGGAAAGGTCCGGCATATTGAGATACCGCTTGATGCGTTCCGCTTCTGCGTCAGTGCGTGCGGCCAAACCAGCTCGGAGAGCCGCTTCTTCGGGAGTCTCAATCGTAATCTTCATGGGTTGAAATTATAGCATAAAACGTCTATAATCTATGAGCTTTAAGGCTTATGCCCGACCTCTACTCCGCCATTCTCTATGTCTCGATTTTTACCACCTTGTTTTTCGAGGTTTTTCTCCTTATTACCTACCTTGAAGTAAGGGGCGACATTAAGCGTGAGAACGCTCTTATCGCCCAAGGGCCGAAGCGTTTCCCCACTATGACTGTCATCATTCCTTGCTTCAATGAGGAAAAGACGGTGGCCGCAACAATCGAATCCGTGCTCGCTCTTGATTACCCGCAGGACAAAATTTCCTTCATTCTCATCGACGACGGTTCGAAAGATGGCACGCTCGCAGTGTTGAACAGTTATAAGCACTTACCCAACGTCGAAGTTGTAACGAAGCCAAACGGAGGTAAGCACAGCGCGGTGAACCTCGGTATCGACATGACAACTACCGAGCTCGTTGCCTGCCTTGATGCCGACTCCTTCGTGACCCCTGAGACTTTGCGCAACATGGTGCCTTACTTCGATGACCCGGAGATTAAGGCAGTCGTACCTTCGATCAAGGTTCATGAGCCGAAGAATATGCTCCAGAGTATGCAGAAGAACGAGTACCGCTGGGGCGTCTTCCTCCGACGAATGCTCTCCTCTATGGGGGCACTCTATGTGACGCCGGGCCCTTTCTCAACCTTCCGCACAAGCGTGTTCCGCGAACTTGGCAACTACAAGTTTGCGCATTTGACTGAAGACA
>CAZBQU010000002.1:0-26106 GCA_964494215.1 uncultured Candidatus Saccharibacteria bacterium
TGGCACGGATACCTCCATTCACATCGAGTTTATTTGCAGGATTGGTCGTACCGATACCAACATTGCCAGAAGAAATGACGTTGAATGCGTTGCCACCAATCGAAGCGAGTGAGGAGAAGAGATTAGTGGAGGAAGCGGTGGTTGAGAACATGGCTGTCGTCGTCGCATTGGTGGTTGTGGAATTACCGCTTACCGTCAGGTTCCCTGTTATGGATGTGTTCTTATTGAGCTGAACGCCGGTCGTATTGGTACCACCAATTTCTACAACATCGCTCGCATTTCCTTTAATGAGGCCGAGGGTGTTGTTACCTGCGGCATTGAGAGCGGCATAGTATTTGTTATTTGATAAACCAATTTCTCCAGAGTTAAAGGCCGTGTATGAGCCGTTACCGATAGTGAAGATACCCGTAGACGAAGTAATACCTACTCGAGCGCTGGCGGCATTAAATATTGTGGTTGTAGGCTCAATGATAAGTTGATCCGATGAGTTGAAATTGAAAAGAGCCTGATCCGCACCGTTAGCTGCGTTCCTGGCATACACTGACTGGTTATTCGGCAGGCGCAAGACGCCAGTGGATGCAGGATTGGTACCGAGAGAAAGCGATGTGCCAACATAGACCGAGCGAGGTCGCGTAGCGCTCGAAGCACCGATGTCTTGAGTATTGTCGGTAGCGAAGGTTAAGTTCCCGGTATTCGAAATATCAATAAGAGCGGTGGAGTTGTCGGCACTTCTGAAGTGCAAGCCGCTTGTGCCACCGTAGAGGTATGTGTTTGTTGCATCACCCTGTACGAAATTGTGGCTACTAATCTGATGAATTGTCCCACCCACAAATGAGACTTGGCCGTTTACATTAAACAGAGTTTGATTTACTCCGAGGGTAGTTGCGGCGGAAGTGATTGTGGCCCCACTAAGCAGTGACCAGTTACCAGTATCACTGATCGTCATCAATGCAGAGGCATTGTCTGATTTCCTGAATTGAATTCCGCTCGTACCGCCGTAGAGGTAAGTTGTAGCAGCATCTCCTTGGACGAAATTGTGTCCTGAAAGTTGATGGATTTGGTTAGTGCCAGAAAGATTTAATACTCCTGAAATTGTTGCCGCTGGGGTTACTACGCTTGTGCCGAAGTACCCAGTGCGTGGTCGAGTGGCACCGGAGGCGCCGATGTCGTAGGCGTTGTCGGTGCCGGCGATGATATTGCCGCGGAAGGTCGTGACGCCAGCAACATCAAGCAGAGTGGCGGGGTTGTTGGTACCAATACCGACATTGCCGCCATTTTTAATTATCATTTTGACTCCCGTACTATCCCATCCAGAAACAGTAGTTCCCGCCGGACCGCTCAATCCGGTGTGGAAGACAACGTCGCCAGAATATATTCTCATCGCTGCCGCCTCTGATGACGTGATGTATTTCCAGCTCCCATCGTAGTGGACGTTGTTACCGTAGAGTGCCTGGGTGCCTACTACGTTTTGCATCGCGACAGTATTGCCGATCTGAAGAGTCTTCGAGGAACCATCGGCCGCAGCGGGGTTGGTGGTCCCAATGCCAACATTGCCAGTGGTGGCCGCAAGGATCGTCTGTCCGCCCGCATACAAACTTGTGGTTGTCGCATTTGTAGACGTGCTATTGGTAGAAACAATATTCGTGAGTGTCAGACGGGAAAGAGTGTTATCCCAAAGGAGTGAAGCTGAGTCAGCCAAGAGACCGCCGGTTGAGACGAATGGCAAGCGTCCGTTTGTAAGCGAGGAGATGGTGGCAGAGCCGAGAGCGGCATTAGTGGAGAAGAGGTTCGTCGAGGAGGCCGTTGTTGAGAAGAAGCTTGTGGTAGTCGCGGAGGTGCCGGTAGCGCGAGTGAAGAGAAGATCAGTGAGCGTTTGTGATGCGCTCGTGAGGTTAGTGAAATTGCCGTTCGTAGAAAAGAAGTTCGTTGTCGTCGCATTGGTCGTCGTCGAGTTACCGAAGATGGCCGAGCCCAAGTTGGCATTCGTGGAGAAGAGGTTCGTTGAAGAGGCCGTGGTTGAGAAGAGAGAGGTGGTGGTGGCGTTGGTACCAGTCGCGTTCACGAAGGTGAAGTTCTGGAGTGTTGAGGAGCCGGTCACCAGAAGGTTACCGAGCGAGCCTGTGCCGGTCGAGGTGATGTTCCCTGAACCGGTGTTAATCGTATTGTTGTTTGTAAGAATACCGTTCGTCCACGTGCCCGCGATCTCGAAGCCCGTCGTTCCGGTGCCTGTGTTGTTGAGATAAATACCACGCTCAGTACTGCCTGTGCCCGTATTTGTAAGCAAGAGAAGGTTCTGGGTACCAGAGGTCGTGTTGTTGGTAAGCGCTCCTGAGTAGAGATTCACATTCACGCCGATCGAAGCATCATCAACCGTGTATGTTGAGTTGAACGGATAGTTCACCGAGAGATAGCGTGCATCACCCGCTCCCGCATTCCACTGGAAGAGGGCGTTACCGGAACCAGAGTTTCTCTGGAAGACGAGCGCCTTGTACGCATCACTCGCCTCTGTCGAGCCGACTGTCCAGGTGTTGTTGGACGTAGCACCACTCACAACCGTACCGGAAAGGTTGTTGGCCGTGAGAGTGTCAACGTAGGCATTCTTCCAGTAATAGCTTGGAGAACCAAGTGAGTTGGCATTCGAAGCAGCTGAGGTGGTAGGACGGAAGGCACCTGTAGAGTCAAAGACAACGGTGTTGTTGCCTCCCGGGTTAAGCGAGAGAAGTGTTTTCGACCCCGAACCGATACCCGCGCCCGTGACGTTAATCTCAAGAGCGCTATAACCACCACCCGCCGTCGTTGCATCGACAAGATCGATTGCTTGCCCCTTCGAAACCTGACCGTTCCCCGCGTTCGCCGTGAGAGACTGGTGGATAAGCGTGCCGTTTCCTATCGCGCTGTCATACACCGAGAAGACGTCCCCCGTCGTCACGCTCGAAAGGATGTTGAACGTACCGTCATTCTGCTGGTAATCGTTGACGTAGAGCTCATCGAAGGTGCCTTTCGTTGAGAAGAAGTTTGTTGTCGTGGCAGCCGTGCCCGTAGCCTGAGCGAAGGTGAAATTTTGCAACACTGCTGCGCCGTTCAAGAGAAGGTCCGCAAAGGTGGCCGAGCTGGCCGAGAGCGCGCCGAAGGTGGCGTTGGTTGAGAAGAGGTTTGTACTCGAAGCCGTTGTCGCAAAGGAGTTGGTACTCGTCGCATTGGTACCAGTGGCATTCGTAAAGAGGAGGTTTGAGAGATCGACGCTTCCACCCGTAAGTGAACCGAAGGTGGCGTTGGTTGAGAAGAAGTTTGTTGTCGTCGCATTCGTACCCGTTGCCGAACCGAACCCTAGACTTTCGAATCCACCGACGGGACCAATGACCGTGGCGTTGGTCATGAGTGAGTTGCGGAAAATGCCTTTTTCGGTCAACGCATAAATTGCCTGACCCAGGTTATCTGCATCGGAATCCGACTGGCGAGTCACTGTAGGGCGCGTGTCGGACGTAAGGATCTCATTGCGCAAAACCGAATTGTTGAAGGTGTTGTAAACCACTCTTGGCTCAGCAATCGCCGAAATCTGCGTGCGGACATACGCCTCAAGCTCAGCCTGCAACTGGCTCTTGCTCTCGGTAACCGGAGCCTCCGTTCTTGCGACCGTAACCGCCTGAGTGACGCCTACGCTCTTTGGCTCCGCAGGAGCGGTGACAAAGGCAACGCGATTACTTGATGTTGTAACTATTTCCTCTGGCGCATCAGTACCGAAGGCAATATTGCGCAAGCTCTTGAATCCATCAACAAAGAATTCTACCGAGCCAGCGAGCGCATCAAAGAACGACGCCGCGGCCACTTGTGCGCCTGATGCATTTCCTAAGAGCTCAGTGCCAAAAGAAGAAACGAGTCCGATCTTCTCTTCTACATTTTTTGCGAGCGAGGGCGCTACTTTGTCTACCGTGAGAAAGGATGATCCCACCGCCACGATAAGGGCAAGCGTACCAACAACGGCTCTCAAGACCGTGCGCTCTGCAAAGCGAGACGCTGGCAAAGCAATCGGCTTCACAAGTTCAGGGATGCGAGGTGCATAATCCGCCTCATAGGCCACGGCCAGATTCTGGAATGTTTTAACCGGGGCAGCTTCTCGCGCCTTCGTTGCGACAGGAGCCTCAGGACGAGGCAAAGATTTAACTTTTGCTAGTTCCTGATTTTTCTTGTGTTCGAGGAGCGAAGCATAGTCCACGTACCAGGTTCGACCAACGAGTTTCCCTGAGATCTTATTTGCGCGACAAAGTTGTCCGAGATAGTCCGAGGTATAGCCAATTTTCTTGGCAGCTCGGCTAGCCGAGATGTACTCCCTTCCTTCAGAAAATAAGTCAAAATCCATGTACATAAAATTATAATTCTCAGCAAGTGAATAACATACGCAAAAAGGCCTATTTTCTGGGGACAATAAAATTTCATTTTAAGCTTCTGTAGCCTTATAAATTCACGTTTTAAATCCCCTTCATCCCTCTTTTGGGCTGTATGTTATTTTCCGAAATTATTTCCCTCTCAAAACTATCCCCACTAAACCTTGATAGATAATATAAATACTTATAAACTGTTCTATATAGGATTATTAATGTTTATATAAGTTGATACACGTAATAGAGCCATGAAAGAGTTATATTTTTCCATCAAAGAAGCGGCAGAAATTCTCGGTGTTTCGACTCTTACTCTGCGAAATTGGGACAAATCCGGCAAGTTTCCGGCACAGCGTCATCCCATGAATAATTACCGTGTCTATAGGCTCTCCTCTCTTGAGAAGATCGTTGAGGATATCGAAGGTGGTACCAACAAATCAAATGCGGAGAAACGCATGAAGAAACTCATCGTTCGACATGAAGAAGATGAGGGCTAGGCGAGCGCCTCTTTCATAAGCTCCTGAAGGAGAATCGGGTTGGCTCTGCCGCCCGATTTTTTCATCACCTGACCAACAAGGAACTGCACTGGAGAATCTTTTTTCTCTTCACTTAAAACGGCGGCAATGAATCCGCGCAACACGTCCCTATCGCTTATCTGCATCAAATTATTTTTCTCTACAATCTCGTGCACATCTCCGCCTTCAGTCTGGAGTATCTTCAAAATTTCTTTTGCACCGCGAGAAGAAATTTCTCCGCGAGCAATCATGCGAATCATTTCCACAAAAGCAGCGGGGGCGACAAGCGTCTGGATATCAGAAGCAATATAGTTTGATGCAAGCTTCACGAGCGCAGGCTCCCCCAAGGCCCCTGCGACCTCTTCAAAGAAAGCCCCCCAGCTCGGCCGAGTGACATAGATCTCGACGTGCTCCGGAGTAATCCCGAAGGTCCCCAGACGCTCCCTCTTCTGCCATGGCAGCTCAGGAAGAGAGGCGACGAGCGCCTCGCGAGAGAACTCGGGGACTTCGGACACGAAGATCTTTGGAAGGTCCGGATCTGGGAAGTAACGATAATCATGGGAATCCTCTTTCGCGCGTTGCGAGAAGGTCTCTCCCCTCTCATCACTCCAGCCGCGCGTTTCCTGCGCGATCGTTTCTCCCTTTTCGAGAAGCGAGATGTGACGATTCATTTCGAAAGCAATTGCCTTCTCAACGGCCTTAAATGAGTTGAGGTTCTTCACTTCAACCTTGGTGCCCAAGGTCTCATTCTTCGAGACGGAGATGTTCGCTTCGACACGCATCTCCCCTTTCTCCATGTTGGCTTCGGCAATCCCAAGCGTTGTGAGGAGAAGCTGAAGCTCCTTGGCGAAGCGTGCTGCATCGGCAGCAGAATGGATGACAGGTTCAGTGACGAGCTCCATGAGTGGGACGCCGGCACGGTTAAAATCGAGCAAACTCTCTTCGCCCTTGTCGTGGAGTGAGCGTGCAGTATCTTCTTCAAGATGAACGCGCGTGAGCTTCACTCCTGCCAATTCTCCACCGGTTACGAGCGGATATTTATACTGGGAAAGCTGGTAACTTTTCGGAATATCAGGATAAAAATAGTTCTTGCGGTCGAACTCAGTGTAGTCGGCCAAGACACCGCCAACCGCCGCACCGAAGCGCAGCACTCCCTTAACAGCTTCTTTGTTAATTACTGGGAGAGTGCCTGGGTGGCCCATACACACGGGACAAATGTTTACGTTAGGACGAGTTTCGTCGGGGTCGTTCAAAGAGGCGCAGAACATCTTCGTGCGCGTATTAAGCTCTGCATGCACCTCCAAGCCGACCGTCAGCCTATACTCGCTCATATAAGCCATATTATAGCATTTCTTCCTTACTTCATCCTCCAAGCCCCTTCTACGCGAAGCGCTGCGTCAAATATTCTCCCAAGCGGGCAATGAGGGCGTCATCAACGATCGAAAAGGCAATAACTTCCGGCGATAGCGCCTTGAGGGCAGCGAGCTTCTCCGCTACTTCTTCTTTCGTCAGAGTATCGGCTTTGGTGAGCACGATAATCTCAGGCTTCTTCGTAATTTCTTTATTATATAACTCGAGCTCCTTGCGAACGATGGCGTAGACGGCAGCTGGGTCCTCGCTCTCGGCCGAAATGCAGTGGAGAAGCGCCTTCGTGCGTTCAATATGCCTCAAAAATTTATGCCCCAAGCCCTTACCGGCCGCTGCGCCCTCAATAAGACCTGGGATGTCGGCCAAGATAAGACCATAGAGACTGCCTAGGTTCGGTTCAAGCGTCGTGAAGGGGAAATCCCCCACTTTTGCCCGAGCATTGGTCACAGCATTCACGAGACTCGACTTGCCGGCATTAGGGAGGCCAATGACACCGATATCCACAAGCAGGAGGAGCTCGATGAGGAAATCTGCCTCCTCTCCATCAACTCCGTCAGTTGCCTTGCTTGGGGCTACGTTGAGCGAAGATTTGAAGTGGTCATTCCCCAACCCGCCACGACCGCCCTTAAGGAGAAGGACTCTCTCCCCGTCTTCCAAAATTTCTAACGCGTGCCCCGTCTCCAAGTTCTTCACTCGGGAACCAACAGGCAGCTTGATCTCAATATCCTTCCCCTCCCCACCTTGTTTCAAGTCTTTATAGCCATCCTCACCACGCTCTGCTTCAAAGATTTTAGTATGACGATACGCGGCCAAAATACCGATGTCACGCACGCCAACAGCATAGACGTCGCCGCCCTTGCCGCCGTTGCCGCCCGAGGGGCCGCCCATATCCTTGCCCTTTTCCCGACGCCAACGGACAACGCCGTTGCCGCCGCGACCAGCCTTGAAGTGGAGTGTGAGTTCGTCGATAAACATAGCCCTACCTTAGCATTAAAAGCCTTTTTTACGAATTCAGCGCGAGTTCCGCGAGTTTAACGGCACCTTCCTTGCTCTCTGCGACGCATAGGAAGCGGCCACGATGGCAGAACACCGCATCTTCCACACCAGTCACCTCTTTCAACGAATTCCCGTCCAAAGCAGACCAGGATTCGGGGAAAAGCTTTTTACGCTCGAAGCCTTTGATAGTCTGAGGTACGCCCTTGGCTCCCCAATTCCCTTCTCGTCTTTTATACACTACATAGATCGGTTCCGGCTTCCCCACCAGCACAGGCTCCCAAGGCAAACTATCCTCAAGGACGATGATCTGTTTATTCGGCGCAGATTCAAAAATAACCTCGACTTTCTTCATACCCTCTACTCGTTCTCGCACCTTGCCTATTTCTCGAATGAGAAGTTCCCGAGCGATATTTACCAAGTTCATGAAAATCTTATATAACTCCTCATCATCGTGAGTTTCGTTTTTCAAATAAGAATACAGGAAGTCGCTTATCGTATACGGACGAACATTTTCAAAGACCTGCTCGTAAACGGAAATTCCGTTATCCGGCGCATCGATCGACATGACCAATTTTTCATCGAGAAGATCCGCTGCTTCTTTATTGCCAGCCAACTCTACCCCGTACTCTTTCCACACGAGGCCAAACGAGGCATACGGAATACCGTTAGGTCTCGTGCCTGCCCCTCCTGCCTGGTGATGATCAAACTGTTTACGATCTGGGTCATGCACGAGGCCAACATCAACTACGATATCCGCGCCTGCAATCAGGTTCTTATCTCGACTCCGAATCACCTCCGCCTCAGGATATTTAAGAAGAAGCGTTGCTACGGCAAAGATATCATCGGTATGGAAACTGCCGCTATGCGTGACGATGTTCATAGACCTTGTTCGCCCAGTAGAGAAGGAGGATCGCCGCAATGATGGTTAAGGACATTGTAGGGATGGTGACGTAGCCATACGCATATACATACAACTTAGCGCAGGAAGCCGTGGCCTCACACGGGATAAGCGGATTGCCACCCCACTGAATGTAGGCGTGGTACAGGGAGAGGACAAGTCCCATGAGTGAAAGCGGAAGAACGTAGCTGAAGGCTCCTCGATCCTTCTTCACATATCCAACAAAGAAGAGCGCGAGCATAGGATAGATGGCAACACGCTGCCACCAGCACAAGTAGCAAGGCTCAAAGCCAACACCGTTTGAATAGAAGAGGCTGCCCGCAATAGCGATGAAGGCGACGAAGATACCAAGAAGAAGAGCGTGCTTCCCCATGAAGCGAGCAAGATTTCTCCCAAACGTATGTCGGAACACAAGCGCGAGGAATGCAACGACAAGGACAATATCGAACGCGACGACAAGAGCTGGCAAGACTGATTGGATGGTAGCGATCATATTATTGCGGTAATGAGCAACGAGAAGCAGCTGCGAGATCAGCAAGTGGCACCTCCCCCGTCTTCACTGTGCCGTCGGGGAACTTCCACGTAGGATATCCAGTAATACCAGCGGCTTCGCAAACAGGCAACTGATTGTTCCCATCGGGAGTGGAGCACTCGATGTAAGGCAAGAGCTTTGCAGACGCGCCGAACATGGCCTTTTGATTCTGGCAATGTGGGCACCAGAAGGTACCGTAGAAAAGAGTGCCACTCTCCTTCAAACATGTGGCGAAGGCATCAAGCTTCCCTGGTCGACCAGGCGTACGCACAAGCCAGAAGACAAAAGCCACGAAGAGGATGAGCACGACGACCCAGGTATATTTTTTCATATGTTTTAAAGTATAGAAGAAAACTTAGAATTGTGACAGACCACGGAGCGAGAGGCCGACGACGAGAAGAGTAATCATCATGCGAAGAATCGAGCCGATCACGGTGAGAATAAGGAAGCGCGTAAAAGGCATGCGGATAAAGCCTGCCGCCACGTCGATAGGAATCGACGGCAGGACTGGGAAACAGCGGAGAGCAAAGAATGCGGCTTCGTCATAACGCGTATTGGCGAAGTACTGCTTCATCCCTTCTACCTTCTCCCAGCTCACTCGGAAATATTTTCCATATCTTACGATAAGAGGTTTCCCTCCATAGTATGTGAGGAGATAGAACGGGATTGAACCCAACGCCGCGCCGATTCCCACTGGCAAGGCGACGAAGAGGAAGAGCTTGCCCGCCAAAACGGCCGTAAAGACACCCTTCAAGAACGCAAGCTGCCCTGCGAGCACGAGTGCGAAGGGGAAGACTCCGAGAAGGTCATTCAAAAACGACGCAAGGAAAAGCGGCCACACACTCGCAGGTCCAGGATCTATGACGAGCCGCTCCGCCGCCACGAGCACATCAATAGGATGGAAGATGCTCATAGACCTTAACGTTGAGCCGCGGTGAGTCGCATGTGCTCTTCCGTCTTCAAGAGACCGCACTTCTTATACTTCTTACCACTACCACATGGGCACGGTTCGTTACGTCCGGCGTCTGAATCCGGAACAGAAGCGCCCGAAAGGCTGACAGCAATCGGCTCAGCGCCAGACACGGGGATAGCTTCCATTGCCTGAGTATCCACATTTAAGACGAACTCCCCCACCTGCCGCGCGGTCGAATGCTCCATGTCGCGGAAGAAGCGCAAACCCTCTCTCTTGTATTCCACGAGCGGGTCACGTTGCCCGTATGCACGCAAGTTCACGCTGTTGCGGAGATACTCCATCATTTCCAAGTGATCTACCCAGAACAGGTCGACGGTGTGGAGGATAAGGCGACGCAAGGTTTCCTTCGTTGCCTCATTGGTAAAGTCGAGGGTCGCGAACTTTTTGTCAAAAGCTTCATGCACGGAAGGCTCTAAGCTTTCGCGTGTTTCCATAAGATAGGCACGGATCTCTGCTTCGTTCCCGAGCAAAATGCCGCGTCGACGACCATAGATGATATTTCTCTGGAAGTTAAGAACGTCGTCGAACTCAAGGACGTGCTTTCTCGCATCAAAGTTGAAGCCTTCAATCTTTTCCTGCGCCTTCTCGAGCGAGTTGGTGATGAGTTTATTCTCAATCGGCTCATCTTCGGCGATATTGAAGCGGCCCATCATCTTCTTGATCATATCGACAGCGAAGATGCGCATAAGAGAGTCCTCCAAGGAAACAAAGAACTGCGTAGCACCTGGGTCTCCTTGGCGTCCGGAACGACCACGGAGCTGGTTGTCGATACGGCGGGCGTCGTGTCGCTCCGTACCTAAGACAAAGAGGCCGCCCAAGGCCTTCACTTCTTCATAGGTCTCAGTGGCCATGGGGCTACCGCCGAGTTTAATGTCGACACCGCGACCTGCCATGTTGGTAGCGATCGTCACTGCCCCCTTGCGACCGGCCTGAGCGATAATCTCTCCTTCACGTTCATGATTTTTGGCATTCAAAATTTCGTGCGGAATGTTGGCCGCCTTCAAGTACTCACTCAAGAGTTCGTTGTGCTCAATAGAAACAGTGCCGATAAGGACGGGCTGGCCCTTAAGAGAGAGCTCCTTCACCTTCTTCGCAACGGCCTTCATCTTGCCGGCAAGTGTTTGGAAGATGAGATCACCACGATCTTCGCGCGCCACCGGGCGATGCGTCGGAATAACGTATGTTTCAAGACCATACACTTTATAAAATTCTTCCTTCGAGGTAACAGCGGTACCCGTCATGCCAGCGAGCTTGCCGTACATACGGAAAAAGTTCTGGAACGTGATCGACGCGTAGGTGCGGGATTCTTCTTTGATACGCGCACCTTCTTTAGCTTCGATCGCCTGGTGTAAGCCCTCAGACCAACGGCGCCCTGGTTGCATGCGGCCAGTGAACGCATCCACGATAACAACCTCGTTGTCGCGCACGACGTATTCTTTATCTTTGCGGTACAGAGCCTTAGCCTTCACCGCCGTTTCCAGGTGATGCACGTACTTAACGCCTCCTTCTGTATAAATATTCTCAATACCAAGAAGCTTTTCCGCTTTGGTAATCCCCTCGTCTGTCATAGAAATCGCACGCAGCTTCTCATCGATAGTAAAGTCGGCACCTTCGGTAAGAGATGTCGCAATCCGAGCGAAGGTCGTATACAACTCACCGGCACTCCCTACGTTACCAGAAATAATAAGCGGCGTTCGAGCTTCGTCGATAAGAATAGAGTCAACTTCGTCGACAATAGCGTAATGCCACCCACGCTGCACCAACTGCTTCGGGTCATGGACCATGTTGTCGCGCAGATAATCGAAACCGAATTCATTGTTCGTACCATACGTAATGTCGGCACGATATGCTTCCTGCTTCGTCGCGGCACGGAGGAACTCATACACCACTTTGAAAGAACCTTTGTCATCTCGCTCCTTATCTTTCTCCTCATCAACGTGACTTTCGTCGTATACAAATGAAGCTTGTGAATTCAACACACCCGTAGTGACACCGAGAGCAGCATACACCTGCCCCATATCGACGGCATCACGGCGAGAAAGATAATCATTTACAGTAACGACGTGCACGCCCTTACCGTCGAGTGCCATGAGATACGCCGCGAGTGTAGCGACAAGTGTTTTACCTTCACCGGTTTTCATTTCTGCAATACCACCATGGAAAAGTGCGAGACCGCCCAAAATCTGAACATCGAAATGACGTTCATGTCTCGTTCGCTTCGCCGCTTCGCGCACAGCCGCAAACGCTTCGGGCAAAATTTCTTCAAGAGAAGCGCCCTCGGCAAGACGCTTTTTAAATTCTAATGTTTTTGCTTTAAGCTCGTCGGCAGAAAACTTTTCGTACTCAGGTTCGAGTGCGTTAACTGTGGCGACAGTTGAGCGCCACAATTCAATCTTCTTATCTTCCGTGGAGCGGAATAATGAGGTGAAAAAAGCCATATAAGGACTCATTTTACCATATTTTACGCCAAGAAAAAGCGCTTCCCCTTATACAGGGAGAAGCGCTTTTTCGTGGGCCCTAAGAGAACTAACGGCTCTTCTTCTTTTTCGAAACGGCTTTCTTCTTCTTAGGAGCTGCCTTCTTCTTCTTAGGAGCGACCTTCTTTTTCTTTGCCATTGATGGAATGTGTTGCTCTTCGATTACTCGGAGAACAGATTACTAGTAACCCTGAGCCGCAGAAGATATTCTGCGCTTGATTCAATTATCGTATGTATGCGCCGAAACACAATAGGCAAACAGAGAAAAAAGCCGAAAGTGTGGATAACCGAAAAAAATATTTTTTCGAATTTTTTTATTACAGCTGCTTCAAAAGTTCGTCGTACGTCGCAGCGTTTGCAGGATCAAGTTTTTTTCTCGCCTCGAGAATCGCGCGCACGCGATCCATACGTCCGTTGCCGTAGTACGCAGAAACAATGCGCGAATCCATCGTCACACGATCCAACGGAATCAAAGCAAGCATCTCTGCTTCCGCGCGAGTGTTTCTTGCATAAATTGCACCGATGAGATAAATAATCCGAGCTTCTTCGTATTGCGGCGCGAGCTCATACGCTTCCTTGAACACGGCGAGAGCATTGTCGAACTGCTTCGCACTGATATACGCGGATCCAAGCTCAAAGTAGACCTGTTGCTTTTCTGGCATGAGCGTGCGAGCGCGAGTGAGATGTGTCATACCTTCGTCGAGGTTCCCCACCAAGGCAAGGAATTGCCCGGCCAAAAGTTCATGGCGTGCGTCAGAGGCATATCTCGCATCTTGCGCCGCGATCGTTTCCTTGAGGAAATTGTAAAACTCATTTTTTTTCTCAAGTGCAATCTCACTCTGGAGAATCACGGAGACATTGTTGACGGCCTGTTCCGTAGCTTCGATATGTCCAAGATTGCTTGCTTCAAGTGCCGAACGGAAGGAGTCTGTCGCCACGCCATAGTCTTTAACAGAAACAGCTTTGAGCGCATTCAAGAGAGAAAGATTCCCAGAAAGCGGCCGCCACTCAACGACATAGAGAGAACCAATGAGAAGGAGGGCTGCACCGAGCATCACTGCATTCCGACCGTTCTCACCCAACTCCTTATGCTTCCACACCGTCTCCCCCGCTGTGCGTCCGTGAATATAAGCCAGCAAGGTGAAGAAAAGTATGTAGCTCACCAAATGGTCGAAAACAAACATATTGTGGAAGAAGTACGCCGCCATAAGCGAGGTGAGCACCGCCCGTTCGAGGAACGAGAGCGTGGCTCGACGCCAGATAAGATACAAGGCCGCTCCATATAAGGAGAGGTACGTAAGGAGCCCTAGGACACCGCCGGCGACAAGCCAGTCAAGAAAGATATTGTGCGCACGGTCAAACCACGGTTCGAGAGCGTACATCTTGGCACTGTAATGCTCTTGGAAAACGTACGAGAAGTTCTCCTGACCCCAACCGAGAAGCGGCCGCTCGAGGAATCCTTTCCATGCCATTGGCCACACGTAGTAGCGACCCTGCGTCTGCAATTCCGCAGGGCTCAACGTCGCGAAGCGCGAGAGCACTGGGCTCTGCGTCACAAATTCCGTATTGCGCGCCAAGAAAAATCCTCCCACAAGCAGTACAACAGCAGCAATTCCCACGAGACTTGCCTTCCGTACGCCTCGGTCGACAGTATTCCAAATGTTTAAAATAGCGAACACAAGCACCCCACCGAGCAGGCCTAAAATCGCACCACGCGTAGCCGTGTAGTAGAGGATGAAAGTTTGGAAAATGATGAGCCCTCCATAGAGCCAGCGCGATTTCTGAATATGTCGTTCGCGGATAAGAAATAGCGCCGCGATAAAGATGTTGAAGAGCATGTACACCGCAAGATACGTCGCGTTACCGAAGGTGCCGTCAACGCGCACACCGCTTTGTGCGAGACGCAACGTCCCGAGAAGCTGCAAGAGCGCGTGCCCTCCTACGAGGAGCGACGCGATAAGCTCCGTCTTCCACCACTTGTTCCACAACTCCTCCGTCATCACCGCGCCCGCCACAATGAAATATGCGCCCAAGTGCAGGAGCGAAACGAAGCCGTCCATGCGCTCGTAGTTCGACCAGAAACTTTTAAGCGGTGCCACACCGAGAAGATCCGCCACGCCGATCACTGCGAGGAAGGCGAGGGCGGCGTAGAGGAGCATGGTCTTCTTTGGCCTATACGCAGGCACCATCGCCGCGAGCACGAGCCACAACGCGAAGATGATCTCCACCACAAACCGCCACGCAAAAGCTTTCGTCGTTACGTACGGAAAGAAAAAGGAGCTATAGGTCAGGAATGGGATAAACGGAACGAGAAAAAGACCCCCCACAACAATACTCTTGAGTGTTTGTCTATTCATGCCCCATATCGTACCATGGTAGCCATATATGCAGCATCTCCGCTCTCAAGCACACTCCCTCCTCCGCAAAAGCGAGAGCATCTTCAAAACTGATATGGTCTACCTGGCCAAAGGTAGTTTTTGGTTCGCCTTTTCTCAAGCAATTGTTTCCCTGTCTTCCTTTGGCCTCGCTATTGCCTTTGCCCACTTCCTGACAAAAGAGGCTTACGGTCAGTACAAATACATACTCTCGATTGCGGGCCTACTGGGCACAATCACTCTTACCGGGCTGCCCTCGGCGGTCATGAGAGCTATTTCGCAAGGCTACGATGGAACGCTTTCATATGCATTTTGGAAAAACATTCGATGGAGTGCCATCTCTGCGTTAGCAGCAGCTCTCTTGGGAGGCTACTATTTCTACAAAGGCAACAACTCTCTTGGTATCTCGATGCTCTTCGTAGGATCACTTTGGCCTTTTTTCCAAAGCAGCAACCTATACAACTCATACCTCGTAGCCAAAAAGGATTTCAAAAGAAACGCAATATATTTTGAAATTATCGGCAACATCTTCCCTATTCTTGCCTTGTTACTCACCATGACCCAAACGGGTAACCCAACCTGGCTCGTGGCTACGTACCTTGTTTCCAATACCTTCATTGGTCTTATATTGTATAGACGTGTTATCTCAATCTATGCACCACGCGGCCCGATAGATGAACATGCGTTAGGTTACAGCAAACACCTCAGCTTCATGGGGATCCTCTCCGGTATCGCCGCACATCTTGATCAAATCTTGGTCTTCCAATACATTGGTGCCGCCGAATTGGCAATTTATAACTTTGCCACAGCCATCCCCAACCAAGCCAAAGGACCTTTGAAGGGGCTTTCAACATTAATGTTTCCTAAATTTGTTGAGCGAGATGAGAAAGAAATCCAATCAGGCATGAACCATAAATATCTTGTGATGTTTATGGCGGGCCTCGCCCTCACTATCGTCTATATATGTGCTGCCCCTTATATCTTCTATTACTTGTTTCCTCAATACACAGATTCAATCATTTACTCTCAGATTTTTGCCCTGTCTTTTCTAAGTATCACCTTCAATCCAGCGGACGTGTACCTTTCGGCTAAAAAGAAAATCCATGAACAATATATCGGCACTCTCACCAACGCCGTCATCCAAATAATAATGACATTCGTTGCCATTATTAACTGGGGGTTACTCGGGCTCATTATTGCCCGCGTCGCTGTGCGCATGCTGGGTAATCTTACCAGCCTTGCCCTCTATCACTACTCAATTAAACGCGATTTGAAACTCCATGGAGAATAAAACTCTTTATTGCATCGGAGACAGTCACGCGAGTTTCTTCTCAGGAACTAACTCAATCCAACCATCCTGGCCACTCCAGGCTCGCAATGTCATCCCTTCGTTCACGTCCTTTCGTCTTGGAGCGGTACTGGCATACAGCCTTCCCGATCTCGGCACAAAAACTCAAGGAAGAGAGAAGCTCTTTGAAGTTCTCTCCACTCTCCCCGAAAAGAGTTCTATTTTAATGTGTTTTGGCGAAATTGATTGCCGAGTACATTTAGTTAAACAGGCGGAGCAGCAACATCGCCCGCTCAAGAATGTAGTCGAGGAATGCGTTGAAAGATATGTGCACGTCTTACAAGAATTGCAACCTCATTTCCATGTTTCTGTTTGGGGTGTTGTACCCTCAACTCCTTCCGAAGAAATTATCGATGCTCGCTATCCTCACTACGGCACACACATCGAAAGGAACACTGCCACCAAAATCTTTAATGAACACCTCCGCGTTCTCTGCCAGCAAAAGAATATCCCTTTTATCTCGATCTTTAACGAACTTACTCACAACGATGCTTCCACTAATCCAAAATATTTTTCTGACAAAGTACACCTTTCTCAAAGAGCCATGCCTCTCGCGGTGCGGCAGATACACGCGGTACTCCCCAACATACCAATACGCCTATTCAACAACAACCTCGTACATCTGCCTTTAAGCTGGGCCCTTCCTCTCTTTACAATCCGCTGTGAAATTAACACGTTTTGCTATTACTACTACAAGTTCCTGAAACAGGTTGCCAAAAAGATTCTTCGCAGAGCCTAGAGCTTCGTGACTTTCGCCAATTGAATGACCAAGCGTCCAAACGAAGTGTTGTCAAAAGAGTCAACTACAGGCATAATCTCGACCGAAAATTCATTCCGATCAATCGCGTCTACTGTACGTTTAGCGCCAGCGTCGATTCGGTTTGTCCAATAATCATCGAAAATTAAAACGCTTCCCTTATGCATAAACGTCTTCGCATTCTGCCAATCGCTTTCTACGGTCTCGAGACTATGTCCTCCATCAATAAAGATAATGTCCATCGAAGGATGTTTCCCTTGCTCATTTCTTAAGGTCTGCGTCGTGTCACCCTTAATTAAGTTAATCGAGGCGCCCGTCTTCAAAAGCTTCGATTGAACAACTTCTTGGGGCGGAGGTTGTTTGGAAACTTCTTTTTGAAAAGTCTCGGAATCCATCCGCTCAAAGAAATCGAATCCGAAATAATTGATTGTAGTAGGCTTATTGTATCGAGATGCAATCTCGATCATTCTCCTTGCCCTTTCCCCACTCCACACACCGATTTCCATAATATTTTTTGGTTTCAACCTTTTAATCTCGGTGAAAATCTGATCATACCTTCGAGGGATATCTTTGGAGCGGAGGATGTGTTTTTTTATGAAATAAAGCATACGGTTAAGAATAGCGTAATTTACCCTTTTTGGTACAAGCTGATATAACGCTCCGCGGTCTTACCCCAAGAAAATTCCTTTGCAAAATCACGGGCATTTTCACCAAAATCTTTTTTATGCTCGAGCGTTTTGAGTATCTTATCCGAGATATCTTTGGGATTTTTCTGCTCTGCCAAACAGCCGGTCACCCCGTCTTCAATCGCATCCTCAATCCCACACCCCCTACTACCCACACCCGGGATTCCGAATTGGTATCCTTCGAGAAATACAAGACCAAATCCTTCAAAGTGGTGGCGGTCGTTACGAGAATTAAGAAGCGCCACATCAGATTTCTGATAGAGATATGACAACGCCTTGTCGTCATGCGCATCGGAAATAATCGAAAGATTCTCCCTAACCCCCGCCTGCTCAGCTCTGGTCTTAATCATCTCCACGTACGCCGTGTCTTCGTCAGAGCCCACCACAAGATATGTAAAATTGGGATATACATCCTTCAAGAGAATGAGGGCATCGAGTGAATCTTTTTGACCTTTTCGACTTTTAATTGCCCCCACCGTGATAAAGACTGGACTACCGGCAACGGCAAATTTTGTTTTGAAAAAAGATTCTTCTGCGGCGGAGAGTGCTGGCAACAATGTAGTGCCCAGGTGAACAACTTCAGTTTTAAATCCAAAACCAAAAATCTCCTCGATACGTTCAGCGACATAGCGGCTAATCGCGAGTATGCGCTGCGCCCTTTTATAAGCCGCGGACATTAACCTCTTCTTCAACTTAGAGTGGCCAGGGAAGGAATATGTGCCCACCGCATTGATAAAAAGCTTCTTTCTCGTCCCCAATACTGCCCCATAGGCATACAGAGCATACGGCCACCCATCCATAGCATGCACAACGTCACAGGACCTCGCATGTTTTCTGACAGTAAGAATATTTCTTAGAAAATTAATAGCTGAGAGGTCATGCAATACAGGAAACTGTTCAGGGCAGAGCTCCGTAGACCCTCGTGTGACGACACTGAAACACACGCCCCGCCTGCGATATTCTTCAACTACGTTCAATGAATATCTTCCCCAACCAGAATGAGTATCAAGCCTGGGAGTAACAATGAGCACCTTCATTTCGTGATTTTTTTAATCATTTTCAATAAATGAGAGCACGCTCTGCGCACGCCTTTCCCACGTGTGCTCCTCGGCCTTACGTCGTGCAGCCAGAGAGATTGCCTTTGCCTTTTCAATATTTTCCAAAATATCTTTAATCGCCTTCGCCAAGCCATGAGGATTATCGGCTTCAAAAAATACAGCCGTCGTCTCATCAAGAACATCTCTCAAGGAAGGCAGGTCAGCGGCCACGATGGGGCGCGCTGCCGAAAGATACTCGAAGAGCTTCATGGGAGACGTGTAGAGAAGAGAGTTGTCGTCTTTTGCAGTATTGGGGATCACGAGCACATCTGCTGCAGCCAACCAAAGCGGCTCTTCAGTCTGTGGCTTAAAGCCCTCAATGATAATATTGGTTTCGGCAGAACATCTTTCTCGCAGACGCTTTACGTCAGTATCTTTTGTTCCTCCCACCAGTACCACGACACAATCCTTAAGATCCGCTGCAGCATCGACGAGCACGTCCACACCCTTCCACTTCTTAAAGTTCCCCCAGTACAAAACAATTCTTTTGTCAGATGGGAGATTCAACGCTCTTCTCGCCTCGTCCTTATTCCCCACCTGAAAAAGAGCGAGATTAACAGCATCTGGCGCCACGAGAACGCGACTGGCGGCCACGCCTATTTGCACAAGCACTTTTTTAATATGGCTCGTCAAGACGACAATTTTCTTCGGCTTATATCCCCATATGTTCACATGCTCGGGCATATGAATCTCAATAACATAATTTTTAAAAAACATACCAAGTGCCGGATCACGAGTATACAGAACGTCAAATTTTTTATGTAACAAATACAACTTCACTGATACAAGAAAGGAGTACACGTTCAATATGTTACAAATTTTTTCTGGTACAAAGCCTCCGAAGAGATCGATTACAGGGAGAGTTTTGATCGTAAAATTGCGCGGCACATTGTAGAACGTAAACGGGTCCTCGCTCAAAAGATTCTTGCGTTTCGGCACGACGAGTTCTGTTTCAACTCCTGCCGCAGCAAAGGCGGCGCACATATTCATAATCTGAAACCCATGAGCATTCTTTGTCGGTATCCTGACGGGGGTGGCGTATATTAATTTCATATAGCTGTCAGAACCATTTTTCCAAACGATCCAGTGCAATCCAGAAACCCTCTCCCCCATTCTCGTGGCCTTGCCAGATTTCTGGTATAAACGATACCCCCGGCGCTACTCGTTCCAAATCGTTTCTCAGCTGCTTAAAATCAATCGTCCCCTCTCCAATCTGAAGGCCCTCTTCCCCCACTCCAGAACCATCAACCATGTGAATATGAGCCGTATAAGGACCAATAATATCGACATACTCTGTGAGTGTTCGGCTGAGATGATTGGCCGCTAAGTAGGAATGCGAAATATCGAAGCAAATACGATATCCATACTTTTTACAAAAATCAGCTGTCTCCTCAGGGTCTACGAAGAGGTTGTGGAACATCTGCCCACCCAAAAGCCACGGGTAAGGCGGCATGGTCTGAATAATCATCTCGACCCCCTCTTGATCTAATTTGGAAAGAGAATCAGCCACTCGAGCATACAGCGCTTCAAGTTCTACCTTCTTGCGTGGAGCATGACGAGTAAAGCCACCAGCGTTAACAATAATCATAGGTCGAGGCGTCTTAGGGAAAAACTCTTTCATTGCTCGCACCTGATCAACACAACGCTGTAAGTTAGCAATGGATTTATTCCTATAGCCCTCATCTTCTGATGCCAAGTCGAGAATGTGATCATTTTCAAAAGTCTCCACTCCATGCACCACCAAATCAACATCATACTTTTTATCAAACATGTCCTTAGGGTCAATGAGCAGATCCTGATAACTCATATGGAATTCCAACAAATCAGGATTCGTGTATGTAAATATATCCTTAAAATCATGGAAGCGAACGGGAAGCCCCATCGGTCTTTTAAATTTGTAATCTCTCGGCTTAATAAGCTTATCGAGCAAATCAGTTGAATAAAAAGGTTCCCCAGAATTAATATCTCGGCGAGCCACCTTACCGATCAATTCCTTTTTCATCATAGGAGGCAGTCCTCGGCCGGGGCTTTTAATTGAAAGCATTGCTTCTGTAATCACTTCACCTTTTTTCACGTCTTGAAACGCCACAATACTTTTACCTAAGTTGGATCTGTTCATCTTCTCCCCCTGAGTCATGGAGCGCCTATCAGCACTCCCAAGCGCCGCCTCAACCTGCCTGATAGCAATGACCATTTCACGAAATTCTTCTGGCAAGAGGCTGGCCTTATGATCAGTGCCCTCCATTTCTCGGTCGAGCGTAATATGCTTTTCGACAACCTTCGCCCCACGAGCCACCGCTGCTACCGCCACGTGGATACCGCGCTCGTGGCCAGAATACCCATAGATTGCAGTGCCCAACCTATTCATGAGTCGCAATTGGATGTCCTGGAATGGTGCCGGGTACGTCGAATTACAATGCAACAAAATATATTTTGCTCCCAACTTACGGAGGAGCCAGCTCGTTGCTCTTATTTCACTCTCCTCAGACATCCCCGTAGAAACAAGGAGGGGTTTCCCACGGGCGATGATGGCCCGCAAAAGGTCATGGTTAGTGAAATCTGGAGAACCAATCTTATAAACTGACATACCATAATCTGACAAACGCTTTGCGCTCGCTATATCAAAGGGGGTGCATAGAGGAAAGATGCCCTTACTTTCAGCATATTTGAAAAGTTTAAAAAGCTCCTCTGGAGGCAGATTTACCTTGCCTAAAAGATCGAGGGAGTATTGCGTATTGAGATTCTCCTTTGGATTATTTGCCTTGGTCTTTCCATATAGACTCTCCAAGTCACGCATCTGAAATTTGACTGCATCAGCACCAGCCTTAACTGATTCATCGATTAACTTTCTAGCGAGGGAGGGGTCACCATTATGGTTAATGCCAATTTCGGCAATGATGTACACAGGCTCACCCTGGCCCACATAACGATTGCCAATTTTTATTCTTTTAGGTGAGCCTAGAAGAAGAATTTTGAGCCGCTGGCGAAGCTTCCAGAAAGCCACTTTTAATCTCTCTAAATTGGCGTTATTCACAAAATAAGTCACACCAGCATAACTCAAAAATGACCTTAAATCAATCAATTATCGACATCTTTTAATCCATTAAACCGCTCTTTTAGTAGCAAAAAAACCATACCCGAGATTGTATTTCATAGAGGGCTTGAGATTACCAAATAACAATACAACCACCCTTTGAAGTATTACCTGCATTTTCCAAAAAATACGAGTTGAATACCTTTTTTCCCCTCCTTCAAGCATGGCGAAGAAATGCGATGTCATTTGCGCCAATAAATCGTTCGGGGTACCGAGAGGCACGATTACTATGTCTACGTACCCAGCGTCAGAAAGCATTCTTCGCAGCGCATAATCTGTATAACGAAAATAATCATATGGCTCTTGATGAACCATAAGCATAAATGGAGTGGAACCTACAATAAATCCTCCATTTTCTGTTACTCTAAAACATTCATTTATAAGCATTTGAGGTGCGTATATATGTTCAAAGGTATTGCTACTAGCCACGACGTGGTATTGGCCATCCTCAAAAGGTAGCCCGTCTTCAAGATTATGGATCACATCCGTTCCTTCATACGGAGCAAAATCAATGGCTGTTTTGTTGAATGTCCTATACAAATCCTCAAAATGATGCGCCCCCGAGCCCACATCCAAGAGTTTCCCCGATAGCGATGTCTTACTTATACAATCTTTAATAAAAACATACTGGGCCCTTCGAAGGGATGACCATTTTGATTTATCTTTATATCTATCTATTGGGAGTAAATTTTCCGTTTTTTTCATATGCAACATTACTGCCAAGGCTCAATACCTTTATTACGCACATCTTCAATTATCGTTCCTGCATAATTGAGATCTTTTTGGGAGTCAATATCAATATCACGCCACGTATCGAAAAATAGAGGGATGATTCTAGAGCCACTCATAGAATTCTCATTGAGGATGGTTTCTGGGCGAATCACATCGACATATCCCGAATGCCTCCATATTTCTGGCAGAAGCTGTCTTGGCAAGTTGTACGGCTCACCATATTTTTCAAACAATTCTGGATATTCTTTTTTTAAAATAGGACGTAAGTACTTCGCCCCATTATCTAACCGGAACATTTTGAAAGGTGTATGGAGAGGTGCGCACACAGAACGAACAGAGCTGGCCTCGGGATTTTCACGCATCAGTCTCACGCCTTCATCTATATCAGCACTGGCTTTAAGGGGGGTGGTGGGGCGCAAATGTACCACCATCTCTGGCAACTGCCCCTCATGTTCCAAAAGCCAATTCAAAGCATGCTCAAACACCGGCAGGTCAGGAGTGGAATCTTCAGCAAGCTCCTTGGGGCGCATAAACAACACTTCCACGCCCTGAGAACGAGCCAGTTCAGCGATCTCTTCATCATCTGTTGAAATAATCACCCGGTCCAAAGACTTGGCATGTTGAGCGGCCTCAATGGTATAGGTGAGCAGAGGTTTGCCCGCGCAAGGAGCGATACTTTTTTTATAGATAGACTTAGATCCCCCTCTGGCTAAAATAACCCCAAGCACTCCTTTTTTCTGAATTTCGTTATTCATTGGATGACTCACAATATATCACCTAGTTAAATTAGGTGCATTGCTTTACTGATTTCCTCTACGACCCGGAAACTAGACAAGCCATCTAGTTTAAAACATTGTTCTTCTACTACCCTCTCTCTCCCGGCCCTATCTAATTCTGGATTAGAAATATAGTTTAAAACAGCCTCCTTAAGTTCTGATTCAGAGTAGACGACTTTCACTCCCCCGGTAGAAAGTACGGGCTCAAGATGAGTATATTCATATTGATGACGCATGCTTTTTAGATACGGCGTTCCAAGCTTCTCGTCAAAAGCGATATTGATAATCGGCTTGTTCAGCGCACAGGCGTCTACTATTGAAGTGCCTTGATAAGAAACTACGACTTCCGAATGCGCGATAAGGCTCGCGTACATATCAAGATCTTCTTTCGTGAATTCCCTGTCGGTCAGTCTGGCGGACTGAAATTCCACCAATGTAGGGTAGTTCACTACAGTGCTGTTACTAAACTGAACTTTCTTTTCTGTGTTTGGATGAGGACGCACTACCAGCTGGAAGTTGTGGAGAGCCGGCTCACTTGCAATTAGTTTTTCTAAGGCTGAAGCAATGTAATGATCAAGGTTGCCTGAGCTTAAACCAATCATGAGAAAGAGGATAATTTTCTTCTGCGGATCTGTGCCTATTTGGTGAGAAATTTCTTCAACAGAAAGGCGCTTGTCGTTAGTGTAATAATCAAAATGAGGCATCCCAACAATCTCGACGTCTTTCGGCTGAAAATCGGCCAGAGAAATGGCGTCGCTCTTCATGTATTTGTTATGCACTAAGAGCTTGCCAGGATAGATGCGTATATTGCCCTTATTTACCGAAAGATTATCCCATGAACGTATCATACCTATGGTAGAAACCTTACGACTAGACACCTCTCTCAGGAGCATCGAATCTTGGTCAGAGGTGATACTCGATACGAAAACCAGATCAGGGTTGTATTTTTCGAATAGATATCCCAGTCCTTGAGGTTGCACCAACTTCTTATCTAAATATCTTATGATATTTCTCAAGAACCTCGAGTGCCCCAACAACATGGTTAGGATCCTATTGAATGCATACCTTAGGTATTTCTTGTGTACGAGATAATTCTCCCCTTGGATAAGTCTTACTGTTTCAGTATCGACGAAAAAATAATAAAGCTTCCTGAAAAACCTATCTAACGTAGAGGGTTCTGGGAAAGATACTCCTTCATAGAAGATATTTTCTCCTCCAAATCTGGTCTGATAGTAGTCTTTCTTGAATTCAGGACACAGTACAACGACCCTTAAATCGCTCTCTTTAAGGTACTTAAGAATATCGGTAAGAAGAATATTCCTAGCAATATGGCCGTGGAATATACTTACAAACAGCGTCTTCATTTCATTACATAGATACCCGTAGCTCCACTAAACTTACTCCTGTGGTCGAAGGAGAGAACGTGTTTCTCTAGCCAATCTATAAATTTGTCTATATTCGCCTGCTTATTAGGAAGTTTTGCATCTCTCAATACGTTCGGCAGACGCTTTTTAAGGTCAGTGATCATTCTCTCTCCATGACCCCAGTCATGATCAAAGGTTTTCCATGTGAGAGACATCTTGAGTTTCTTGGCAAACTCCTCAAATTCTACAGGAGTAAGATAATGAAGATCGGCTAATGTGATAGGAGCATCAAAAAGATGAAGTAATGCTTGGAGCACATAGCCACGGGGGTTCATCCAGTTCGGGCTAGTTGTAACAATTACCCCTCCCGGCAAAAGATGGCGTTTAAAGCTCTTTAAAATCTTCAAAGGATCGTCCAGATGCTCGAGCGTTCCAATTGACACTATAACGTCGAATTTCCCTTTAATGGATGAGGCATCCCCAACTTTATATTCTAAGTTTGGATGGTTATAGGTTGCTTCCGCCTCTTTAATGGCTTCCGGGATATAGTCCATACCGATAATCTTTGCGCCTCTGGTTGCTGCGGCATATGAAAAAAGTCCTGTACCGCATCCCACCTCTAGCACTTTTTTATTCTTCCAGCTCACAGCGTGGAGTGAAGCCAGCATCTCTTCTGTGAATTTCAAATCCTTGTTCTTGCCGTCTGAATGCTTGCGTTCATTTACTGTATAGACTTGGGTATAGCCCTTCTTGAAGATGGAGTTATAAGTGGATTTGATGCTTTTATTAGTCTTTTTCATGATATTTTATTTGATCAAACTCATTGCTTTGGTGAAAGCAGAAATAAAGCTACCCCATCATGAGGAGAGGCGGGGTCACCTTTTCTATCATCAACCCTCGTCCACTCGTTACGATCTCGCCTATAGTAGCAGGATTGTTCTAATTTGAAATATTTTGATAGCTTCTGTTCCAATTCCTCTCGGGTGTAAACTCTAAACCATATTCCTGGGACATGGGAAAGTGCGTATGGAAAGCTTACCACTGCCCTTCCGCCTTGCTTGAGACTCTCAGAGATCTTTTTGAAAGCTTCCTCATCAAGTTTATTATCCGAGATATCATCTCCACCATATCTCTTGGAAAAACCAAAATGCTCTATCGTTGAGAGGCTATAAATAAAATCAAATTTTTCTGAGAAAGAATGAGCCAAGAAATCTCCTTGAAGACTCGTCAGATTCTTGTGTTTAAAGGGGTATGGGCGGAGATCTATCGCGGTCATATCGAACCCCAAGCTCGCCAATTCCAATGCCGTACTCGATGCCACATGTCCTATTTCTAGAACCTTTCCTTCTCTTTTAGGAAAGATCGCTCCTATCCACTCATGAAGCATCGGTAGCTCGATGATGCGCTCACTTATGACAAGGTCTTTATTGATATCGACATTCTGACCATATTTTTGCATAAGCCAGGCCACTAGGCCCTGCCTACCTATTCTTTCAACAACAACCTTTATAGGATGTTCTAAGGGATACGAGTAACTGGCTTTAAATTTTTTCATATAAATCTATATATTGCCTTGCTTTGTCTTCCCAAGTATTTTTCGAAGCTAGTTCTGTTGCTCCGAAAGCAAGCTTCTGGCGGAAAAGATCATTATCAACGATATGGATGATTTTATCCACTATCCCCTTTTCATCTTCTCTCCTAACCAAGAAACCGCTTACTCCATCACAAACCGCATCATCTGC
>CAZBQU010000003.1:0-3584 GCA_964494215.1 uncultured Candidatus Saccharibacteria bacterium
TATTGGCTGATAAGATAGGGGCTAAAGATTATGTATCTACTCTATATTGATGAGTCGGGAGATACTGCCCCTATAAACCAAGATGGAAGTAGGGTTCTTACTTTGACTGGTTGCATAATCCACGAGAAGGATAAACGAGAAATTGAAAAATCTTTCAGAGGTATAAAGCACAAGTATTATCAAAATGAGGAGGTAGAGATTAAGTCAAATTACTTGAGATATGCCAATCCGAAGCTCACCAATATAAACTCACCAATCAAGCTGTTTGACCAAGAGAAATATGACGCCCTACAAAAGGAACTCCAGGACTTTCTAAAGAACATACCAATTACTCTGATTTCTGTTGTGGTTGATAAAAAGGGATATTGGAGTAAATATCCATCTCAAAATCCATACCACGCCGCCTACATTTTCTTGATTGAGCGTTTCCAAACCTTTCTTCAAAATAAAGATGCCCTTGGCATTTGCATTATTGACCCTAGAGAAGGAAGAGTTTTAGAGAAAAGAAATGTAGATAAGGAGCTAGATAAAGTTCACAATCTTCTTCAATGGAAAGGGGGTGGTTACTGGAAAGAATGTCCAAACATTATTGAGAAGGTATTATTTTCCGACTCTTCTTTAACACCAGGAATACAGATTGCAGACCTATATTGTTACCCCACTTATCATATTTTCCAGTATGGCAAGAAGGAGGGAGAATACGAATGGTTTGATAAAATTACGAAACCTAAATTGTATTTCCACACCAGCACTATTATTGGTGGTAGCCAAAAAATTCCACAGATAGATGGGACTGGTCTCAAATTTTTCCCAACAGAAACAAAAAAGGACTTCAGGTTTTATTCCTGAAATCCACTTTTGATGGGCGGGAGTATTACCACCCCGACCAATTCCAGTATAGCACATTGTGGTATATTTCTGCTATGAAGAAAGAAGTGAAGCTTTCAGATATACAGGAAGGAGAGATTAGGCATCCTACCATCCCAGATGGCATTATTGACCGTATTAAGGCGTATAAAGGCATTTTGGGTGATGTAGAGCCATCTTCCCTTGAGCAGACCATAGACAGCTTCAAGCGTGATACTACCCCAGAAAGTGAGCTGGTTCTTTGGGAGCGTATGGCAAATACCTATGCCACCTATCTTGCCCATAACCCAACCGACAATCCTGAAATCAAGAAGGAAATTTTCTCTGTCATTCTGGGCGTTTCAATGGGTATGGACGATTTTAATAGAATTAAGCACCTCACCAGCGAACAGATTAACCACATCAAGCTTAACTACACAGGAATATGAAATATGAGTTTCTAGCCGTAGATATTCAAAATGATTTTGCTGCCGAAGGAGGTAGACACTATAAAAATCGTCCATCTATTCATTTTGATAAGGAGATACTTTTCCCGTTTCTTAAAGAGAAGGAGGTAAAGATAAATGAGATAATTTCTGATTACCGCCAGCCGAGACCTGGAGACAGAGACGAGAGTTGTGTGCCTGGCACTTGGGGCTATGAGTCAATCATTCCTAAAGAGCAGGTAAAAACTCAATGGATTAAATGTATGAACTCTCCAGTTTGGGTAAGGGAGAATATAGGCAATCCAGACAAGAAGGCAGGTCTTCCATATCAAGATACTAAAGCGTTTGGGGAATGGCTTGGAAAGAACATAGGTAAGCCAGAAGAAGTTACCCCTGTTGTATTTGGTCTAACCCTTGATTGTTGCGTCTTGAGCACTCTTCAAGAGCTTAGTTGGCGAGGTTATTACCCTCTAGTTCTCAAGGAGGCGACTGACCACTATCGAGCCACCGAAGAAGCTAAGGAAGCTGTATTGAACAGTCCTATTCCCAACTGGGCTGATGTGATTACTTGGCAAGAGCTGAAGACAAAATTATAAATCTATGGAGCATAAAAGCACAATTAAAAAATACTTAGACGCATTACAAAATTCAGACTATGAAAACTTGATTAGTTTGTTTACATCTGATGCCATAATTTATTCTCCGCTATATGGAGAAGTGAGAGCGAATAAATTTTACGAGGACTTATTCAAAGACACAAACAAATCAGTTATAACCCTGAAAGATATTTTTATGAGCGAGGACAATTCGAAAGGAGCTGTAAATTTCTTATATGACTGGACTTTGTCTGATGGCTCGCCAGTATCTTTTGACTGTGTTGATATTTTTAAATTTACTTCGGACGGTAAAATCCAAGAACTTACAATTATTTATGACGCCTCGCAAACTCGACTAAACTTTGATAAGTTAAGGTTATGAAAGCCGTAGGAGTAATAGGAGGACTGGGTCCCGAAACGACAGCCGAGTTCTACTTGGATGTGGTTTTTTCTTCCTACAAACAAGACAAAACAGCTAGACCTCCAATCATAATTTCCAGCGTTCCTTTGCCTTACCAGGTTGAGGAGGATTTAATTGTGAGAAACCAAGGAGCAGAAAGGTATATTCCATTTCTAACAAATGAAGCCCAGAGGTTAGAAAAGGCGGGAGCCGATTTTATAGTAATGCCTTGCAATTCCTTGCACGTCTTTATTGACCAAATAAGAGCTTCGGTAAAAGTTCCTGTTCTTAGTATCATTGAAGAAACAGTGAAGTTTCTCAAGGAAAATAACTTCAAATGGGTAGGTATTGTTTCTACTTCTGCCACAATACGCAACAAGCTATATGAAAATGCCTTTGAAGCTAATGGAATTGCATACGAAACTCCCAATGATTTTCAGCAAGAGAAAATGGGTAAAATTATCCATCACCTAGTAATGGGACAACAGAATAACAAAGATAGAGAGGAGTTGGTCAATATCATCAATGAGTTTGCCGATAAAAATGTTGATTGCGTAGCTCTTGCTTGCACTGACCTTCAAATGTTAATACCAAAGCATCCTACTCTGAAAATCTTTGACACAATGAAGATATTGGCCGATGCAACAGTAAGAACCATTCTTGAGGGGTGATACAATTAAATTATGAACAACATTGATTACTTCTTTATAGTTTTTTTGGGAGCTATAACTATTTCTAGGGTCATATTGGCTTTCCCAAAGAGGGCAAAAATTTCTCTAGGTAAGTTCCGTGTTCGCCATTATATGTATGCGATAGTGCTTATACCGCTTGGATTTTATCTCCACAACCTTACTTTCTATGCATTTGGTCTTGGGTTGCTAATTGATGAACTCCCTCTTATTCCAGTAAAGGGTCTAGGTTATAGAAATGAGCAATGGAGAGGATGTGATGATTACTTTACTGCGTTGTTGCAGGGGTATTTGTAGGAGTTTGTGTCGTCTATCTACTCCGAAGTTATCTTGTTGGACTGATTTAGAGGTAGGGCTACCATCTCTTAACTATGTCAAAGCGAGTTAGGTCTGATAGCATTAAAGAGGTTCTAACTTCGTCTAACACCCTCCGCATTGCAAGAATGTTTAATTTGCTTGGTTTTTTGCCAGAGATTTTATTGATGGGTATGAGAGTTAGAACTTTTTATTGAATTTGACATAAACCCCTATCTAGATATACAGTGAACCGACAGCAAATATGAAAGTTTCAAGCAGAAAGACAAATACTTGGTTTGCAAGTTTTAAC
>CAZBQU010000003.1:3594-5364 GCA_964494215.1 uncultured Candidatus Saccharibacteria bacterium
AAAATCCCCACTAAGCGACTTTTATCTATTTTCTTTGCAATTTTTAACTTCTTTACCACCCATAAAGTGGGGTCTTTCTCTATCTTCTAAAACTCTCTCGAAACTCAAAGACGCGAAACGACTCCCACAAAATGGGGGTCGTTTTTGTTTGGGAACTGTCTACAACTATTGCAGATAGCTCCCAGACAGGAAGTCTGGTCGGAGGAAAGTCCTTCGAAGCTCTTTTAAATCTACAGAACAGGAGGGGTGATGAAATACGGGAGAGATGCAAGGCGTGCGATTGATGCATTGCGAGGGGTGGACGCAGAGGTTTTCAAGCTCATTGAAAGCTTAGAGAGCGTTGAGCTTGTCGCAGTGCCCGAACTGTGTGTGGCCTTGACTCGCCCGACCATCACTCTTCTGGGAATATCTTGCGTCAAGGGAGAAGATGGGCAAGGCGGAGTCGAGATTGGTCGTAATGGTTTCTTCGACAAAAAGATTAAGGCGAAGTCCGAAAGACTCAGGAACTCGCTTGTGGGTCTGGGTAAGGAAGTGCGGACACTTATCTTTGTTGAGGACCTCGAATTTCGAAGGGTGTGGGGATGGTCGCAAAGTCAAAAAGACCTCACGGATGAATGCGAGTTTCAAATCGAGCTTGCTCGTGAGGAAGGCAAAATCCCACACGATGTCGAGGTGAAGTTGTGGTCCTTGGTTGAGCCAGAAGCGATTAGTGCTGGATGCAGACCACACGAGGATGCTCTTGCGTGGGCAATAGCACCACCTCAGTCTCTCGCACTGGACACTGTGGCTCGCTACCGCCAAGCGTGCTCAAGAGATAAGGGTGCAACACTCGCCGAACTACGGAAGTCGTCGGTGGTTGGTCTAGCAGAGCACAGTCTCGTGGGCGAAGCACTCGAAACGCTCTACCCTGAAGCTGTTTTCCTCCAGACGGCTGACCACAGGAGGAACCATATGCTTCAGTATCGCCGTAACAACCCTCTCCCCATCGTTCACCCGTGGAAATGAAAGGAGGTGATGCAAAGTGAAGTTCAAGAGTTTTACCCGCAGTTGTGGCGGGCTCCCACTGTTCTGAAGATTAAACGGCGAGATGAGACTAGTCTTGTCTCGCCGTTTTACATACTAGTTAAAACCTTAATGACTTTTAACCCCTTAGTTGCTAAACTCAAATGAAAATGAAACTTTATCTTTCCTCCTACCATATTCCCAATCCACAAGCGTTTTCTGAATTTGTCGGTAAAGACCTATCTAGTATTAAACTTGGGCTAATTTTCAATGCCAAGGACCATAAAACTAAAGAGGAAAGGGTTCAGAAACTTGCTGAAACCATAGAGTATATGAGTGCTCTGGGCATTAAAGTAGAGGAGGTAAATTTACTTGATTATATTGATAAGCCCGAAGAACTGCTAAGAAAATTTAAGGAATTTGATATTCTTTGGTTCAATGGTGGGAACACTTATTGTTTGAGATGGGCTTTGGCCAAAAGTAAGTCAGAAGAAATACTAAGAGAAGCTTTGGAGTCAGGAGTTATTTACGGGGGTGATAGTGCTGGCTCTATTATTGTTGGTCCCACTCTTAAATATTACGATGTGGCGGATGACCCTACTCGTGCTCCAGAAGCCATCTATGAAGGCCTGAATTGGGTAGATGTCGCAGTCCTGCCTCATTGGGGTTCAGAAGAATTTGGACCAGTTTTAGGGAGCATAGAAGACAAGCTCAAGGCAGATGGCTATCAGACCGAGCGACTTACGGACGACGAATATTTGATGTTTG
>CAZBQU010000003.1:5374-25765 GCA_964494215.1 uncultured Candidatus Saccharibacteria bacterium
TTTTAACGATGTCGAACTTAGTGTAGTCTGACAGCATTAACGAGGTTCTAACTTCGTCTAACACCCTCCGCTATTTATTCAACTTCTTATACACCGAACCCAAGATAAGGAGAATGAGGAGGCCGGAGAAGAGAAGATAGAGAGGTTGGTCATTGAGGAAGCCGATCTTCTCTAAGAGGCCCTTCAAGCCCTCGCTCACCATCATGGCACCGAAGAGTGCGAGAAGACCGAAAGTTAAGGGGTAGCGCTTGAAGGCGCGCCCACTGGTGCCACTCATGCGGCGGTTCAACTCCTCGGTAAGGCGCTCAATCCTAAGCAAAAGGTCGAGGTGGTCTCGGGTTGGTTCATTCATATATATAAGTATAACAAAACCCCGCTTCAGCCGGTTGGCCAAAGCGGGGGTAAAACGGGATCTCCCCTAGTGCACGTACGAGGTCTCGGAAGGAGGCTCCTTGTCGTCATCGGACGGCTCGTTCGCAAGGTCGCACATGAGGCGTCCCCACAAATTCTCGTCTTTTTTCGTCTCTCCCAGACCGCCCTGGGCACGCACATCGCTTGCGAGGAATTTCTCCTCATGCTCGTCGATGGCGCGGGTGGCGCGCAGGTGACGGAGCACCTCCAACCCGTCTTCCTTGGAAGCGAACTCGAGACTCTTCACCCCTTCAGGCGAAACGAATCGCCCGTGGGTCTTACAGTTGCACATCTGTAGAAAAGTTGGGACAAGTACCGACATCGGCACACCTCCTGTGGTCGTCTATCTTTAATGCTAGCATATAATAGTAATATTGTCAATAGAGACGTTGCGAGAAGCTGGGAAAGATATTGTGCGCTATAGTAGTTCGTAGAACGCACCCCCAACGGAGGCCTTGATGCGAACAGCATTGCTGGTTACTTGCTCTATCGCTCTCGTAGGATTCGTGCAACAAATCCCTTCCACAGCTCCCCCACCCACCCCGAACGACCTCGCCGCGGCCGAACTCCTCGCTCAGTCTATCGGCCAGGTCAGGAATTGCCGATCTCATACCGAGAAATACATCATCGGAGAGAATGGCGAACGGAAGGTGGAAACAAGCAAGAACGATACCGAAACATCCACGGGCTTCACTCTGCCGTTGGTGTTCAGGCCAGATCGGTTTGATCTCTCATTTGGCGCCTCTCTCCCCACTGAAGAACTCGGCTGGGCGACAATCTACTTCAAACCTCGTCCTGCCAAACTCCAACCCAAGGAGACCGCCGGCATGAAAGGGTACATCAACAAAGCTCTCAACCACTTGACCGGCGTCGTCCTCGTTGATCTCAATACCCACGAGATTCTGAGGATCAAAGGTCGCTTGAGTGAAAGAGTAAGTTACGGCGGCTTCGCCAAATTAGGTGAAGCTCAGGAAGCCACCTTCAACTTCCAGAAACGTGACGGCCGACCCCTGGTCGAAGCGACGATTAAGTACTCGCTCTTGTGGGGATTAGGGGGCGAACACAGCCGATTCGTCACCACCTTTGACTGTGCGGCCAAGTAACACCTCCCGTCTGCGGCCTAGCCGCAGACGGGAGTTTCTCTATGATAAACTTCTTCTCAATGAAAAAGCGCTCCCCCGCTGCCTTTATAAAGACTGTCACCGATTTCTATAAGTCTCACGGCCGCCATGATCTCCCGTGGAGAAAGACGAGAGACCCATACAAGATCTTGGTTTCCGAGATCATGCTCCAGCAAACTCAAGTGGATCGCGTGATAGGAAGATATGCGCAATTCTTGAAGCGCTTCCCCACTCTCCTCTCTCTCGCCAAGGCTTCGAACGCCGCAGTGCTTACTGAGTGGCAAGGGCTCGGCTACAATCGCCGCGCACTTCACCTGAAGCGCGCGACTGAGGTCATCGCCAAGAAATACAAAGGGAAATTCCCCCGTACTTACAGTGAGCTTGTCGAACTCCCAGGTGTCGGCCCTGCCACCGCCGGAGACCTCATGGCCTTCGCCTGGAACAAACCCGCCCTCGTTCTCGAAACGAACATCCGCACCGTCTATATGCATCATTTCTTTCCCGAGCAAGAAAAGAAGCGTCTTGCAGCAGGTCTTCCGTGCAAAATTAATGACAAGGAACTCCTCCCGATTCTTGAGAAAACATTAGATACAGGAAATCCGCGCGACTGGTACTACGCGCTCATGGATTACGGCACCTTCCTCAAGAAGACGCGTGGCAACAACATCTCCCGGAGCGCGCACTATACGAAGCAAACGAAATTTAAAGGTTCAAACCGCGAGCTGCGTTCACGTATTTTGAAATTGGTTCTCCACACCTCTCAGACCAAAGGAGCTTTGGAAAAGGCGCTCTCCTGTAGCAAAGACCTCCTCGGAAAGAATCTCTCCACCATGCAGCAGGAAGGGCTCATCCATATCCACGGCAACCGCGTGAGCATCTAGGAAGCTATTCTTTGATCTCGGGTTCGACAGATTCAATCTTCTCGACAATATCTTTCTCGACGGCGGAGATGTACTTACGGAAGTTCTTCAAGAAGGACTTCTCTTCTCGACTCAAGTCTCTTCTTCGGCCAGCTTTCGTGAGGCGATCGAAATAGTTTTCCACCTCTTCATTCAAGACTTCGAAGTCGTGTCGGACACCGCGTTCGAGCTTGTGGAATTTGGCATGAAGGCCAGTCTCGACGTGGTTACTGAAGTAGCGTAGATGATGGAAAAGGAAGATGATGACAGCCATCAAGAGTGCTGTGATGAGGATGGCGAAGAAGCCCATGATGAGATAGTCTTCGAGGAATTTTCCAAGCGGCGAAGGCTCTTTGCTCTTAGCGGCAACGACTGCCTCTTCCGTCTTAAGGCTGGCCACATCGCTCTCGTTTACCATAATAAGTTCTTCACGCTTCGTGCTGTTGCCTGCCTTGTCGTAGGCGGTGACGACAACTTTGTTCTCACCCAGCTTGAGGCTTGCTGGAGTATATCCGTTCGACTCCTGACCAGAGGCAACAGTGGTGCCCTTATCGTCGTCTATGTTTACAAGGTAGCTCTCAATACCGGAACCCGTGTCAGTTGTGCTGAAGTACAGAGCCGGACGAGAGTTCTTCGAAGAATCGGCGTGCGTGAAGGTGACGTTGAAGTCAGCAGGCGCCGCGGTGTCGATATTGAAGCCGTAGTGCGCGACAGGTCCCCAGCCATTGCCGTCCTTAAACTGAATATGGAAATAATACGAACCATCTTCGACATCCTCGATACTCTTTGTACTTATAGCAGGAGCGTACTCGACTGTTGGCACAGCGGTCGACTTCTTGTCGTACAAGAGGCGCGTGGCGAGAACACCTTGCGGCAGGTTCCAGCTAAAGACTGGGGAGTTGTTATTGTACCAACGAGCTTGTTCTGGGTGCGTGCTAGAACGAACGAGAGGGAGAAGCGCGGTGCTGACAAGCGGTAGAGGCTCAGACTCGATCGCGGCAGCTCCGGTCGCAAGAGAAATAGTTAAAGGAGTAGCGGAAGAGAGAATGTTCGTACCCATGCCGTCGTTCGCGAGGATGGAAGCTTTTGAAAAAGAGATGGTTGCCGAGCCGGTTGCTTTCGCCTTAAAGGAAAGCGTCACCACCTGCCCTGAAGCACCACTCCAGCCAGGGTTTAATACCAAACCTTCGAAGCTCGCGGTGCCAAGCGCGTTCGAAGAAGTAGGCTCCTCTACCCAGTAACTCACAATACTCCCCGCCTTCGAGATCGACTGAAGTTGGAGCTTATCCGTTGGAAAGGAGACGCTTGCAGAAACCGCGTTCAAAGGATTACCGGATTCCGTACCCACGAGCACTTGCACAGGCACCGTGTCACCGATCCCATATCCTTGTCCACTCGAAAAGCGGATTGTCGCCGCGAACGCGGGCGAGACAACAAACGAAGAGAGAAGGAGCGCGAGTGTCCAGGAGAAAATGTTTCGCTTAGTGAGAAGATTGTGCATGTGCGCGGAATTTCCAAAGACCAAACCCAACAAGAATACTTATTAGTATATAGCTCAACAGTGTGAGAGGCCATGCGCGATTGTTGATAGGTGCGACTACCATGACGCGTTCATTGCCCGACGCGTCGATCGCTTTCACATAAATATAGTGCGTGAATTCTTGGTTGAGTAAGCGATACGGCGAAACAGCTGCTTGCCACTCAAGAGAGTTGAAGTCAGATGTTTTCTTCGCACTCTCACTTACTTCGTAGCGTTTAATACCGGTGCCCTTGTCTTGCGCCTGGAAAGCAACGTGCCACGGACTCTCCGCATCAGGGATCCGGACAAGTTCCGGCTTGAATGATTCTGGATTCTCGTGGTCAGGACTGAGCGACCCTATATTGTCCTTACCTGTCACAACCATAAGTGTCAGTGGAGACACTGAGAGAGGGAGCTTCTCCCCTGCTGGACCGTGCTTGTAGCTGTACGTTTCGCGTCGGTCATAGTCGAGAACAGAGACTCCAGGGCTTGTCGCTTGGAGTGTAAGGACGCCAAGCCGCGCGCCCGTGCCTGTGTAGCCACCAGGGATGAGACCCGAGAAGACGAACGTGCCCTTAGCCTCATCATAAATTGGCGTGTCTATCCAATAGTTAATGATAGAGTCCGCGTCAGAGAAATCGACCACCTTCACGTTGGGCGGCAGATGAACCTTCACCGTGAGCGCATTCAAAGGTTCTTTAGAGTCGAGAAGAAGAGCGACGACGAAGGGCCCTGTAGTCCCTACAGAATGTTCTTCCGGATCAAAGGAAAAGCGCGCCGCGTGAACGCTCCTCGCCGAGAGGATGAGGAAAATAAAAGAGAAAAGTAAAAGAGTGCGTTTTTTCATATCAGCCTGTCCAGTAGTACGCGAGAATCGAGAAGTCGACCAAGGTGACGCGCTTGTCTCCGTTTAAGTCGACGATCTTCTCGGAACTTGTCGTGAGCGTACGCTTATACCAATACGCCATGATCGAGAAGTCGATAAGATTAACTTTGTTGTCAGCGTTTGAGTCGCCCATGATCACCTTCGGCTTGTCAGCCAAGACGGTCGTGTCTCCAACCTTGAAGTAGACTTTGTCCGAGCTGCTACTCTCTCCCGCCTTGCCGCTCGCATTCGCGGAAACGGAGTGATTCCCCTTCTCCACTTCCAAGGTGTTAAAGGCGAAGGTCCAGAAGCCGTCCTTGTCGGCCTTGGCTTTCTTCACAATCTCATAGAGAGAGTTGATGGAGAGGAACACGTTCGAGTCGGGGTAAGAATACCCGATAAAGTTTACGGGCTCTCCTTGGCGCACCTCGAGTTTGTCGATTGAGACGGTGGGAGGCAGGACGATACCAGTGACACTCGTATTAACGCCCGGGGCGACGCGGAAGGTAAAGGTGTACGTGAGCGATTTATTCCCGGTTGAATCTGTGGAGACGACACCGAAGGTATAGACTCCAGAAGAAATCCCGACGAGCGAGAATCTGAAGCGACCTGAAGCATCAGAATTCGCCTGAGAAGCTACTTGGCCGTCTTTCAAGAGTGTGACGCTCCGGTTCGGATACGCAATACCCTCAATTACTACTTCTGAGCGATCGAGAGAGTAGAAGGTGGAGCTGCCGCCGCCTCCGCTACTTCCTCCGCCTCCTCCTCCACCACCTCCGCCCCCACTACTTCCTCCGCCCGACCCTCCCCCACCTGGGTCTTCTGGCTCTGTGCCGTCAGAAATAGTGACAGTGAGATTAACACCTTCCGCCCGCGCGTATGACAGAGAAAAGAAGCCTGCGGCAAAAACTATGGACACAAGAAGGATGGCGGTGTAGCTGATTTTCATCCGCGCTTATTCTTTCGGTTTGATATTGATGCTGACGCGTGATTTGAGAAAAACGATCGATCTCCAAAGAACGTAGAATGCGAGGAGGAGTCCTAAGACATACCAAACTGGAGCGGCATAAAATGTGAGCGACTGCTCGGCAAGCGGTGTCTCACCGTCGCCATCAATAATGATTGTTGCCGTATATTTCCCAAGGAGGAACTTCGTGCTTGGCTCCCAGGCAAAATTAAGATCCTTCACCCCTGTCGGCAAGACGACCTGGCCCTCGATCGGCACGACTCCTACTTCCTTGCCAAACAAGTTAGTAATAGAAATCTTGCCCTTCGGTTCGAAGTGGACTGTGCCCGTATTCTCGAAGGTGATCTTGAAAGGAACTGGTCCCTCAGTTAAGAAGGAGGGAGCAGAAGCCTCGACAATCTTTCCGGTGCGTTCAAAGTCTCCGTTTACAGTTACAAGGACGAGCACACCAACCTGAGTACCGATCTTCAACTGCTCTTCCGCATCGGTTTTCTCGATGGCCTTGAAGAAGATGACTCCGAAGTGACCGCCCGGCTCGGCGTTTGCTGGTACGGTAATCGTGTACTGCACAGACTCAGTCTTGCCTTGCGTGAAGGAGAATTCTGCTGGTTTGTTGACTGTAATCCAATCTCGAACTGAGGTGACACCAGGCGCACGACCAATAAAGTTGAGAGTATTGGTGCCCGCAGAAGGGAGGAAATCCTCCGTCTTCACCTGCACAATAACTTCCTTATCGCTCGCGTTCGAGAGATTGATCACCCCGGTGTACGTTGCGCCTGGGTCAAGAGTTTGAGAAACCTTGATTGGCTGGATCGTGAGCCCGGTGGCAGCTTCAACACCCGTCCCACCCAGCATGAACACGAGTGCCGCAGAAAGCGCGACGAACCCTGTTCTTTTCAAATATGCGAGGAGGAAGGGCATCACAAGAAGACTAGTTGGCAGTAGTGGTATATGTCAGCCCGCCGGTGTAAGAACCTGTCTGTTGTGTGGTTGGAACGTCGAGGTAGTACTGCACGGTGTTTATGTGGCTGCTCGCACTGTAGGATCCAGCACCCGCGTCGCCGATTTTTCTCTGCACGGTCGTACTTGCGATACCGGCCCACTTGGCAGTGCCGTCAACATCGCTCGTCCCCCACCATGCGGTAGCAAGGAACGGAGTCCCGTTTGTACTCGATGCGCTCATGACGCGGAAAGCGAGCACTTGGCCCGTGCTATCAAGTGCGGAGCGGATAACGGCATTGCCTGTTGTTGTTGTCGCAGCGCCGTTTATCCATTCTGCCTGGTCGGTGATGCCAACGGCGGCGTCAGTCGAGAGGTCGAGAACGGTGTCCGAAGGAGACTGATCATCACCAGAGAGGGTGACATTCCAGCCGTTGGCGTTGTTGGTCGAAACTATGAGAGTGGTTGTCGCAATCTTGTAGGTACCAGGCGTAAGGGTGGCGAAGTTGTTCGTCGTCGTCGTAAAGGTCAGAGTGGAAGCGACAGTGACGCTCAAGCTCACCGCTTCACCATGCACGTAGGAGACGGTTGTTGCTACGGCGAAGCAGACGGTGAGCACCACTGCGGTGACAGTGGGATTGAGTTTATGAAACAGGGTAATAACGGAAGCTTTTAATGACATAGATAAAGTTAAAAATACTAATTGCAAATCTTATTGTAAGACAAAAGCGCAACAGTTCATATACAAGTTATGCACAGCTTAGGGATTGGCGACCACGGTGAAGGTTACCGAACCCGTGTAGTCACCCGTCTTTTGCGTCAAAGGCACAGTAAAGTTGTAGAGAACAACCGAGGTGCTCGGCGTGAGCGCGGCAGAGGCACGATACAAGATTTGCTCATCAGTTACGGGAAAGCCCGCAAAAAGCGCGGTGGCCGTCGTGTCTCCACTCCCCCACCACGAGGAGCAGTAGTTCGATGAGTCAGTACCAGCCTGCCTTACACGGAACTGAAATGTCTGTGCCTCCGTGGTCGAAGCGGTTGCGTTGCCAGCTGTGGCGCATGTCGCCCCAGCATTCCAGGCCGTTTTATCAGTGATATTGACTGCCGCGTCTGTCGTCAGGTCGAGCGTTGTATCAGCGTCACTTCTCGTCACAGAAACACTGAAGCCGCTGGGATTGTCGGTTGTGACATCAAGCGAGGAGGTGTTCGCAGAGAGGATTGCGGGAGAAATAGTGCCGAAACTTTTAGTATTAGAATCCACCGTGAAGGTCAGTGATGTGGACGTGTTCTTACTCCGCGCGACGCTCGCAATGAGACCCGAGGAGTTAAAGAAAGTGCCTGAGGTGCTCGTGCCTAAGGCCGCCTCTCCACCGGCACCCCAGTGCATAAAGGATGCTGAGGTCGTGAAGGGATTGGTCGTCGTCGAGCCAAAGACACTTTGAATACCTTGAATCGTCTTGAAGGAGGTTGATGTGGCGCTAAAAGCGTCCGCCACCATCGGCAGAAAGAGAACCCCCATGACGCTCATAAGCCACCAGCGCGACATAGTTAGTGCGCGATAACCTCTCTCAATTTTGCTCTATCACCAACACGCTCGATCGAAAGGACTCTATCTTTGTTGATAAGCATGAAGTTATCAGGCTCGATAAGTGTATTTGAGGACTGCGCGACAAGGTTGTTCGTCGCTGCCTCTTCTACCGTTAATGTCTGGAAATAGTAGACATCTGCCAATCGTAACCACGTAAAGTCCGTGCCCGTAATACGCCCGTACACATAGTTCCCATCCGTGAGGCGCACGGCATACATCGTGTCAGTATAGGGAGCAAGTTTGAGCTCAAAGTAGGTCGAAGCGCTGTGGAAATAGACGAGGAGAAGCGCCGCAACGAGAATGAGGAGTGAGTAGAAATTCTTTTTTTTCATAAGTACAAATGATGAGTTAATACGGATCATGCCACAGACCTGTCTCGCGTTGATGCGCGCGAATCACATAATATTCTACGCCATTTTCGAGGTGGGCGCTCGCAAGGGGGATCATCTCTTTCATCTTTCCAGCGCGAGCGCACTCGTACGCAGTGTTGAACTTGGCGCCCAATGGGTCGAAGCGGTAATCCACCGCGGCCGAGTAGATGAGTACCGCCGCATACTTCTCCGCGCAGGTGAGTTCCACTTCCCGGTCATCTTCACCACGATACGTAAACGAGGTGAAAACTTTCGGTGCAGGTAAATCCTTCAACACCATCTCTTGTACAGGTGCTCTCCTGTCTCCCCCACTTAAGACGCGCAGTTCAGGCGCAGGAGACGAAGCGGCCGACGCACGCCAGAGAGTGAGTGCAATTGAGAGCGCCGAAAGCAGGACAAGGATGAGAATGGATTGTTTACTGGGAAGATAGGATCTCACGTTTTCTTCACTTTAAGTTCAACGAGGATGTCGCTCACGACATTAAAATAGTGCTTGATCGCGAACTGCTTCGCCTCCTCTGACTTCTGATTCCACGGCTCATTGAAGAAGAGAATCATGTTCGAAACTGTGTAGTCGCAGGTGATCGGATAGTGGTCAAGCTTGTTCGCTTCGCGCCACGGCTTCTGGTAGTAGAGCCAGGTTGCTTCAGAGAGCGCGCGAGTGTGTGTCGGGTCCTGCCACGCACGGATCGAGGAGTAGTACGGACCGATGATCGTCACCTTGGCGTCGTCTTCGCAGATGCGCCACACTTCGTTCATGAACTTCATGAGATCCTTCGTATGTTCGGCATAGTGCGAGACATGCGCCTCCTTCACGGAGTTGTCTTCAAACGGCCACGGATACGTTTCCAAATCCCACACGAAGTCTACTCCTGGTCCTGGCGCCACGTCGACGCCCATGAATCCTTCCCGCTTATTCTGCCCGCATGCAATATCAAGTTTCATAATAAGACGATATTACTACACATTTATATAAAACGATAAAAAACCATGACGACTATCTACTCACTCATCATAGTATCGTAGGCTTCGCGGGAAACGAATCGAATAAAGGTAAGGATATCATCAACCTGAGAAGCTTGGGCCATGACACAGATAAGATATGGCCGACTCGGGGCATAAACTATGCCGCAGTCATGAAGCTGAACGCCACCTTGCTCAAGGGCCCCCTCTCGCTCGCCGAATTTATGAGCTACAGCTACATTCTTTGGCACCCCAGCAACGATGCCGTCCTTGAAGGATGACTTTGTAAGAGTAGCAAGCGCCTCTTCCGAATGATCGCGAGATACGTACGACGCATTATAAAGTATGCGGAAGAAGGAAGCGTACGTTCTCACCTTCATTTTATAATCCTCTCCAGGTTGTGGGCGCGTAATGCCGAAATCCCAAAATATGTTACTTAAGTTCTGAAAGGAAATCTCGTTTCCCAAAAGAGCGGCGGCTTCGTTGTCTGAGTACACGATGCTGCGTCGCAAGAGTTCCCTCGTTGCATACGATTGACCGAGCTCAAGCTTTTCCTTCGGAGGGAAGACGTAGGAGTTTACGAGTTGGGTGCGGTTGTACACAACCTCTCGATCAAGGAACCCAGGAGCGCGCTCCTCTTCCTTATATGCTGCAAATATGAACGGCACCTTAAGAAGTGATGCTGGGTAAAATTCCTCTTTCTCATTGATACCAATCCAGGGGCCGTTGTCGAGGTCGCGGATATAAATCGAGGCACGAGCAATGGCACCACTATCGATACGATCAGCGAGACTGCGCTCAAGCTTCACCTTAAGTTGATCCATGATACCGAGGGAAAGGTTATTTATATCGCCACACGCCAAAAGCTCGTTGGTATAGCGGTACGTGCCTAAACTCTCGTTATTATAAACATCTCGAGTTTGAATAGACGATGGGAAGAAATGTTGAGGCTTGCTCCCGAGCATATAACCACCCAGCAAACCCGCTACGAGTAGGCCCGCACCAATCAATATGATTTTAGAGCGCTGCATATACTGCTAGTTATTGAGCACATACTCGTATGCCGCCTGAGAAACTTCTTTAACAAACTCGTCCGCTCGATCTCTTGATAAGCCAGAGGAGGCCGCACAAAGTACGTATTCTCGGTGAGGCGCATAGACAATACCGCAATCAGAAATAGTGCCGTCTGGTTCATAAATCCCAATTTTATGCGCCACAAGTATCCCCTTGGGCACTCCCGCCACAATCTGATTATTGAAAGGGGTATTAGTAAGATGTTCGAGAATTTGTTGCGAGTGCTCTGGATTCACATATGTGGCGTTATAAAGAGCGAGAAACATGTTAGACAAGACCTTCACATGGATGACGCCATAATTAGGCGCGTCGTTAAAGTCTCTAAACTCCCACCCCATTGAGCGGTACACCTCATTGAGCGGATCACTCAAACCAATACGAGTCAGAATCTTATACAGAGCGTTGGCCGCCGTATCGTCGGACTGGGTGAGCATAATCTCGATAAGCCGCTCGACGGTAAAGCGACTACCTGTGCCATCTTTATACAACTCACCGAATTCACTATTGAGGTCAATCTCTTCGAGGTCATAGACATCCTCCACATCAAGCTTCTTATCCTCAACTGCCTTATACACAGCCATGGCAAGCGGCACCTTAATGAGGCTGGCCGCTGTAAAAAGATCTCGCTCCCCCACACCAACCCATGCGGCGTTGTTGAGATACGAGAAATACACCCGCGTATTCGGCGAGTAATGAGCTTTAATTGAGTCGAAAGACCTGCGAAGCGGCTGGAAGTTAATGATGAAATGCTTATTGAGGCTTGAATCAACCACTGGGTTAAGGAGCGAGTGGTCCAAGAAGTTTGTCGCTCGGTCTCCCCTCATGACAAGGAATGTCACAAGCGAAGAAAGCATCATAACCGCACACACGACAAGAAGTTGCTGTCTGTTAATTACCATACGACATCAGTTGCAGGATCAAGATGGCCAACCCTCACTCGGGTATCACACGCGAACTTATATCCAAGTTTGCGCGCGTTCTCATAGAAAAACAAGTCTTGCGTATAGAGACGCGAACCTCCTTCCGGCTTGTACTCCTGCTTCGTTTGGAAAAGTGGTCGTTCCAGACGCTCATCCTTAAGCATCGACACTCGGAACAAATTGAACCCCATACCTAATCCATTTGCCGGTTGCACGCAATCTGGACGAGGAACTTGAGGAATAAAGTTCATTGGCTCCACAGCTGGATCGCCATAAATCATGGGCTGCCCGCCCTCACCCTTCGTCCAATACAATCCACCAACTCCGTCGTAAGTTACACCATCAACACCCCCCTCCATGGCTTCATACAGTTTTAACAGCCCGTCAGGTGGAGGGATATTATCTTCTTCTATGGTGCAGATATATTTCCAATTGGAAAGCTCGGGATTATCAAGCACCATTTGTACTGCCATTGAATACGCAGCACCCACTTCGTATCCTCTAAAGAAAAGAGGGCCGATCACCTTCTGGTTCATAGGGCGGATCAAACCCATCCACGCTTGGACAACACGGTCCGGAATGACACCGCGCGTTGGGCACACAATGATAGTCGAGAGGTCGCGATACGTTCCCCCTTTTTGAAGTCGCTCCGCAGCACGCACAAGATCGGCGTTGTTGATGCCGAGATTAAGCTGTTCCGTAACAATGGCGGGGATCATGGCAGATATATTAACTTGTTACTGATGTCCCAAGGAAGTAGAACACGGGGTGCGTCGCGGCTTTGTTGATTTGTGTCATAGAAATCGCCGTAGGCATCGCCGCAGTGGTAACGCTGTAAGTACCAAGGCCAATATCTTTTGCAATACCGCCAACTGAGGTGGCCGAGGTGGCTCTGTTAAACGGCGCCTGTGTTTGGGAAGATTGGATGATGTAGCTCACAGAAAAAGCGTTCGCAATGGCCCCACCAGCAGAGGAACTCGAATTGCGAAATGCGAACCAATACTCGCCAGGAACCATAACTGTGTTAAGTGGCAGAATAAACTCACGTGGGCCATGGACAAGCGAAGAAAGGTTAACGCCAGCAGAACTTGAAGAAAAGCTATTGTAACTTGTGCTATTGCCTACGGCTGAGATCCCGCTAAATGCAACGGATGCGTTCGAGTTCCAAGACATGGCTGCGGTATAGCTGGTTGAGTAGTGGAGTGTAAGAACGGTCGCATTTGTCGCATTGCGTGAGTAAATACCGAAGTTTGCCGTATAACCAACCTGACGGCTCGCGCTCGTGTTCGACGAAGCGGTAATCATAACCGGGATCTTAATCACAGAACCCGAAACATAATCCTGAAGTTGCTCAGGGAATATATAGAGAGAATTTTGACCCAAGGTGGAGGAGCTTTGTGCGAAACCGTTTTGCCAACCGAACAACGTGGAGTTGAAGGTGTTCCCTCCTCCGGCATTCACGCTCGCGGTAATCGTGTTGCCGTTAATGCCGAAGGTGACACCGTTTGAGTTCGAGAAGACGACAGTGCCGCTCGTCGCGTAGCCACCTGCGCCGGTGTTCGTCGTAAGCGCTGCAATCGTCGTCGTACCAGCATTACTCATCGCTTGGATGGTGCTGTTCTCGCAGACGAGCGCTTTCGAGATGGCGGAGTTATACCAAACGGTGCCGTTCGTCGTACAGGAAGAGCCGATGTAGTCAGTCGTGTTCTTGACGTCGAGTCCCAAGAACTTCGGACTTGCACCACCGGCGCCAGTACCAATTTGTGCGCGGCTATTGGCCTCGTCCGTGCGCAAAATATCTCCATACACACTCTCGGAAGCAATGGCGTAGCCGGATGCGACAATCTGCTGGCGCGGGCTCAAGTTCTCCCAAGAACCGGCACATGTATCCGTCACCGTGTTTACTTCGACGTTAAGGTACACCGCATCGTTATCGTAGAAATTGTAGGTGAGGGCATCAGCCTGACCAATGAGCGCGCTGTAGACACCCGCCGTCGTCGTCGCCTTTGTATTGTTTGGTGAACCAGCGGGCCAAAGCTTCGTACCGGCACCAACCGTTGGGTTGTCATAGATAGAAAAGCGGAAGCAATACGGGGTGCCAGTCCCACCCAAAGGATCGCCGTTGGTGTCGGTCAAATATCCTTCGTAGGAAATCATCTGAGAAACTCCGGCAACGGCAGCGGTTTTCTCCGGCCAAATAGTATGCGCAGCAAGCGAGATGTAGAGGAAAATCGAAAGCGTGAATTGAAGGGCCGCTAAGAACCCGGCCAGAATACGGTTCTTGGTTTTCGTATGAAGCACAACGCCATCAAAATTTATTGTCATGTCAAAAAGCCAATCGTTCTATCGCTTCATCAATCGCAGTATAACATCTCTCAAACTGCTGCTGCACTTTCTCCGATGAGGAGAACTCATGTTCGTTGAAGTGATAGTTCGCGTGGATACGAATCTCAATAGGAGAAACTGCTTTGAAGAAAAAGGTCTCCAAACTTCTCCCCTTATCCTTCATGAGGGTGTATTGCCAGCCAAAATGCTTCACTTGCTCCTGCATCGAAGCAGGTAGGAATTTACCCAGAATGTCGTGCTGCGGAATAATAGAATCGAAGCGGTAAATCGTATCGTAATTAAAGCCTACGGCTTTCGGCTGTGTTTTGCCGTAGATACCAGAAGCCACACGATAGAGCTCAGCACCAAGCTTCGAATCTTCCGGCTCGCGGAATCCATAATCCTCGATACGCAGGCGGTCTCCTTCGAAAATATATTTCATCTTTTTTGCCGCCAGGTCGAAAACTTTGAGGCGCATCACTGGATCATCGGCAAAATTCGCCCCCTTCATCTCCTCTGGGCTAAAAAGCCCGATAAAAATACCCGGCTCTGGAAGGAAGAAGCGCTCACCGAACACAGCGACACAATTTGCCAACTCAATCTGTTTTGCGACTTTTCTCATACAAACGTTATGGTTGATGATAGATAGTTTCTTCTATAAAGGAACTCACCGTGATAGGCACCAAGGCGCTCGCCGGCACCCACGGGTTACTCGTATCTTCCGAAGCGACAAGGAGATAGTACGTGCCGTCTGGAATCTCAGTAGAAATCGATTTCAGGTCATAAGAATAACGACCCTGCTCACACTCATGGGCAAAATTGGAAGCAAATGATCCGGGGCGCTCAATATAGTCTTCGGGACCTTTCCAGATAAGAACTGCCACATATTCATCTGCGCAAGCACCGGAGACAACGAGCGAGCGCCCCTCTTCCCCCTCGGTGAGGTTTGGGACAAGCGAGCCGCCGCGCCCCTTCATCGCAGCACGGAATTCATTATTGTACCAAGGGAGGGCCGCTGTTGTTGGAATTACGTCTCCTCCTAGGGCGAAGCGGAGCTTCTTCTCCTTAACAATAACTGGCTCCGGAGCAACGGGTGCCACTGGCACAGGTTCCTGCACAAAGAGGTTCACGATCGTCTCTGTCGTGTCATCGAGAAGCGTTACCACAGCAGCGGCGGTGTTATCGAGCGCATCCCCCACCACTTCCGCCAAAGGTTGGTCGTAGTCGACCGTAAGGTTAATGCCGTCCAAGTAAATGTCCGGCTTCCCTCCTACTGTCGGCAAGACATTTACCATGATTTGAATTTTCTGGAGGTCTTCCCATGAGGTGAGAGGAATTTTGGCGGTAAAATTTCTCCAATTGAAAGCGCTGACCTTACCGATAAGATTCCAACGCACACCATCGATACTGTAGCTCACACTCAAGAAGTCTTCGTTGATACCTATGGATTGTGCATAGACTTTCTCAGCAAGAAGCGACTGCCACCAACTCAACGGCTCTCCTGAACTTTCTGCCGGGGAAGATTCAGGAGTTGGAGCTGGGGCCGGCTCAGGTGCTGGGGCTGGTGTCGGCGCCGGTTCTGGCTCAGGTGTTGGCGTTGGGGTTGGCAGAGGCTCAGGAGTAGGCGCGGGTGCAGGTGGAGGCGTTGGGGCCTCTCCTTCTGAAGCAGCTGGGCTTGGACTAGGTTCCGGAGTAACAGCGGGAGTAGGCTCACTTACAGCACCGTACTTCATGGCCCAGTGGAATGTGACAGAAACCTCTTTCGGCGGTTCACTGCGCTCCTCAATCGGGAAGAAGCCGCAAAATATTTGTGCCGCGACGGTCGAGACAAGGTACGCAGAGTTATTTAAGGTGTACGCAGACTCGGACGTATCATCTCCAACATCTGGATCCTTCGCTCCAAGATGCGGGTTCTCCCAACCACCCGCGCAAAATTGTGGGTGATAAAACAAACCCGATGCCGACACGTTCGACGCCTTCGACACGACGCGCAGAGCAAGCGCGAAGACGAACACAACGAGTATTATTGATACGCCCTTTAAAATCCGGAGGCCTGTAGTCCAGTTCATGTACCTTGAATTATACATGAAGAAGCGCGAGCAGTAAGATAGAGTGTGTATATGCAGCAGACAGACAGACTGAAGAACCTCTTTCGCATCCCCTTAGTGCAGGAGAAGGCCTTAGAGAAATTGGGACTCGAATCAGTCTCCGATCTCCTCTACTACTTTCCCCGCTCCTACGGTGACACAGCCGCCGTCACTCCCATCGAACGACTCGAAGCCGGAGAGAACGCGGTCATTTTTGGCACACTCTCAGGGCTCAAAACCAAAAAATCCTTCAAGAGTAAGGTCCCAATGGCCGAAGGCGCGGTCAAAGATGCCACCGGCACCGTCAAAGTGATCTGGTTTCACCAAGCTTACTTGGCGAAGATGCTTACTGAGGGCACCTTCGTGCGCGTTGAGGGCAAGGTGAGTGAGCGCAACGGCTCCTTCGCCTTCTCTAATCCAAAGATTGAGTCCGTACCCGACCTCTTCACGCAATCCGCAGGACACTCACTCTTCCCCGTCTATCCAGAGACTCGCGGCGTCACCTCGAACTGGCTCTACCACAAACTCCAAGCGATCTTCTCGAGCGGCCTCATACATGAGCTTGCAGACCCTATCCCCGCCGAGATCCTCAAGCGCTACTCCCTTCCCTCTTTAAAGACTGCGCTCGTCTGGATCCACACACCGAAGTCGACAAGCGATGCGGAGATGGCGCGCAAACGGTTCGCCTTCGAAGAAATCTTTTTCATCCAACTTGAAAAGGAAGCCTCTCGCCACACTGCGCGCGAGAAGGCGGCCTTTGTTATTGAAAAAAGTGCGGCAGACGTGGCAAAATTCGTCTCCCGTTTTCCCTTCCAAGCAACAGAGGCTCAGAATCGCGCCGTGAGCGGGATCTTGGCCGACTTCACTAAGGGCTACCCCATGTCTCGCCTCCTCGAAGGTGATGTAGGTTCGGGCAAAACGGCCGTGGCCGCTACAGCCGCCTACGCCGTCGCTACCACGCGGCCCAAAGATCAGAAATTCGGCACCTTACAGGTCGCGTACATGGCTCCAACGGAAATCTTGGCCCGCCAGCACTTCGAATCGTTTATAAAGTATTTCTCCCACCTTCCGATCAACATTGCGCTCATCACGGGGAACGCCTGTCTCAAATTCCCATCGAAGATTCATCCAGATGGCGCTACAGATATTTCTAAATCACAGTTATTGAAGTGGGTAGCTTCAGGAGAAATCTCCGTTGTCGTTGGCACGCACGCCTTGATCCAGAAGAATGTGAAGTTCAAGCACTTGGCTCTCGCGGTTGTCGACGAACAGCACCGCTTCGGTATCGCCCAGCGCCAGAAACTCGTCACAAACCACACCACCATCCCCCACCTCCTCTCGATGACCGCGACCCCCATCCCCCGCACGCTCGCCCTCACTCTCTACGGCGACCTCGATCTTACTCTCTTGGACCAAATGCCCGCTGGCAGAAAGCCGGTGGTGACAAGGATCGTTCTCCCGCAAGGCCGCTCAGCTGCGTACACAGAAATTGAGAAGGAGCTCAAAGCCGGTCGGCAAGCGTATGTCATCTGCCCGCGCATTGCCGAACCTGATCCAACGAAGGAGCAAGCGGTGCAAGCGAAGTCGGTAAAGGCCGAAGCGGCCCGACTCAAGAAAGACGTCTTCCCGCACTACCGCGTCGAGATCCTCCACTCCAAGATGAAGCCCGCTGAGAAAGACGCCGTCATGGCGAAGTTCAACGCACACGAGATCGACATCCTCGTCTCTACCTCAGTCGTCGAAGTGGGAGTCTCTGTCGCAAACGCAACCGTCATCGTCATCGAGGGAGCAGAGCGCTTTGGCCTAGCCCAACTCCACCAACTACGCGGACGTGTGCTGCGTGGTACGCACCAGCCGTACTGCTATCTCTTCCCTGGCAGCGAATCTCAGAAGAGCGCAGAGCGTTTGAAGGCCTTAACAGAAGCGAAGAATGGCTTCGAGCTCGCAGAACTCGACCTCAAGAACCGCGGCGCAGGCGCACTCACAGGCGTGAAGCAGTGGGGCATCTCAGACCTCGGTATGGAAGCAATCAAGAATTTGAAAATGGTCGAAGCCGCCCGCGCCGAAGCCCGCCGCCTCGTCGAAGAAGACGCCTCATTTGAAACCTACCCTCTCATCAAAGAACGCCTCGAAGCACAGGAGAGGAAGATCCATTTTGAATAGATATTGAGGTGGTTTTAGCCTTACTTGACAAGTGTTGTATAATATGCTAAGATAGAAAAATAAGGCATGGGCCTGATTCCTCTACCCTTTCGAGCAGATCACGGGCTACGGCACCGGACTGTCTCGCAAGAGGACTGAGAGTTCCTACGGGAACAGAAAGGTTTGTCATGTTCTTTAACACCTTCACGAACAGCCTCGCGCTCAGCATTCTCGCCGTTCTATTCGCCATCGCGCCAATTTTCTTCCGCCGATATCGTCTCAAGAAACTCTGGCGCCGGGAAGAAGCACAGCGAGAAGCAGAACGACAAGCAAGAATGGAGCGGGACGAAGAATATAGCCGCAAACGCAGGAAAGAAAACCTGAGACGCGAAGAGGCTCGGGCGGAGTGGCTCAAAACCAACAAACTCCGCCTTCACATCAATGCCAAGCATGGCATTACCGCTGTCATGACGCCGGAATCTGCCGAAAAACTAGCAGCGCGGACAGCAAGAGATGTCCTGAACGGCTACTGGCAGAGGAACGACCTCTTCTGCCCGACTGATGCCTCCGCCCCCATCTTCCTCTTCCTCACCAAACAAGGAGAGGAGCGCGTGGCGAGAGCCATCTCAGCAGACAGCCCGTACAAGAAAATGGGAATGCTGGCCGATCTCCACGATCTTGTGGGGAAGTACCAGATCGAACTTGTCCCAGACCCAAGGGTTTTCGTGCCGTTTCTCGACGAGGCCTCTATCAAGTTTGAGAGGCAGCGGGAGCTCTTCGTCGACGGGGCGAGTATGAGCATGGACACTCATCTGATTTTGAGCCAGTTCCCGCCCGAGCTGCGACCGATCTAACGAAATAGTTTCAACACGCGACGGCCAACTTACGAGTTGGCCGTTTTCTTATGCTAAAATATTTTTCATGAATTACGCTTTCTGGGCCGATGTGACAGCTATCGCACATATTTCTATTCTCATCCTCGTCATCCTGGGGCTCATTGTCGCCTATCGCTACAAACGATTCCGCCCATGGGAAGCAGGCATCGTCATTGTGATTGTGATTATGTGGTCCTACTTCGGCAACTGCCCTCTCGCCATCCTCGAGCAATGGCTCCGCGACCAAGCTGGCCAACACGTCAACATCAACGCACTTGGCTTCACGAGCTATTACGCTTCAAAGCTCTTCGGCCTCGAACTCCCCTCTCGCGTCATCCAGCAATACACCTTCTTTACAGCGGGGGTGCTCTTCTCGGGCTCTATCAAAAGCTTCTCCCCCGTCATGCACATGCATCTCTTTAGTGCCCGCAAACTTCTTGGGCAGAAGTCCAAGCGCAAGCCCGCCCGCATCTAGTCCACCCTCAGGGATTCGAACCCCGGACCAAGCGCGTATAAGGCGCCTGCTCTACCGCTGAGCTAAGGGTGGGAGAGATTTAATATAGCAAAGTTCCCGTTCCCTCGCTGAAAATAGAGTGCTACGATAATACCCATGCATGCGACATTTATATTCGATACCTTTGCCGGCCTCGGCGCCTTTATCTTCTGGCTCATGGTCTTCTTTATCTTTTACCACTTCACCCGCTTCGGCATCGGCACCTTGCCCAAACGCCTCGCAGCCCTCTTCCTCGTCGGCGCGGTCATCCTCTTTTCTATCTCTCTCCTCTTCTTTAGCACGCTCGATCTTAACCCCCTCATGAGATGAACAAATTCTTCTCCATCTTTGCCACCTCCGAACTCTCCTTCCACGATCAAGAAGAGGGCGAGAAGGTCATTCTCATTCTCCGCGCTCACATCTTTACCGTACTCGCTCCGCTCGTAAGCATTCTCTTTGCCGCTTTCTTGCCCCTCTTCGTCAAACTCGCCTTCGGCACGGAGATCGCGCTGCGCGGCTTCGACTCCATCTTCCTCTTCGTCGCAAGCGCTTTGTACGCCTTCCTCTGGCTCGCCGGCTTCTACATCCTTATGCTCTACGCCTTGAACACCGTCATCCTCACTGACAAACGAGTTATCGAGAATGAGCAACGCGGCCTCTTTAGTCGCAAGGTTTCCGAGCTCCACCTGTATCGTGTTCAGGACGTCTCGGTCAATCTCTCGGGAACCATCCCGACCCTTCTCTCCTTCGGTGACATCCTCGTCCAGACAGCCGCCGCCGAAAAGGAGTTCACGTTTAAAAACATCCCTCGCCCAGAAGCGGTGAAGGACAC
>CAZBQU010000004.1:0-1362 GCA_964494215.1 uncultured Candidatus Saccharibacteria bacterium
GTGAAAATCAGCAGATTTATCAAAAGTGATACTCTTGGGATTTGCCCTAAAACTATATACTCCTTGTTGATCTCTCCAGATAAAGCTTAGGGTGATCGTTGAACCCACTTCTTTCCAAATAGATTTCCTTTCTGGACCATCAATAAATATTTCACCACCCTCTTTCTTCAAGTCCGGCCACTCGAAGTTTTGGAGTTCTTCGAAAAACTGATCAATAGGCTTCTTTTCTTCCTCTTCCATGGCGTTGTGTTGCGCCAAGCATACACCTTTAGAAAAGTAACTACAATCTATACGGATACAGGTATAATATCGGCATGAAAAAGAAGGTTCCTAAGGCTAAATCTAGGTTCTCTGCCGCGAAGAAAAACATGGATATTATGCGCCTTTTGGTGAGCCATAAAGAGTTTCAGAAGGATGTCGAAAATGCTCGGGAATGTTTACGTATTATACCGGGCGGATTTAAGGAGGATAGCCAAATAGAAAAATGGACTGATGAGCTTTATCGGAGATCAGATGAAATAATTGATTCGCCCGAGTTTAAGAGGAAACTTAAAACAATTCGGGATAATTTTACTAATGGAACTTTGGGGCATCGTATGGCACAGAAGCAGTCTCGCATGGTTCATTTTGACATACCAGTAAACTACAACACCTATCACCCTCAATTTTTGGCTGAGACATACAATCTGCCAGAGCATTTTGCAGAAAGTATCAGACGATATATTCTCACTGGGCATATTTCAGCTCCTTTAAATAATTTCACTGGCGGTGAGTGGCCCGCCTGGACTTCACCAAAAGAAGTTCGATACATCCCTATCAAGATTTATGCCCAGCTCACAGACGACGAACTCCAAGATCTCAAACGTGAGATCGAGCTCATGGGTAGACACTTACCTCGATTGAAACCTGTTAAAAACTTAGAGCAGAAAATAACCCTTGAACAGTGGTTTACAGAACGCACTCGTCTTGATGAAGTTGCAGGTAGAGAATATGTTATGAGCGCAAGTGAGATTTCAAAGAATGTCCTAGGAACTACGAAGAAAAAGAAAAAGGTATATGAAGCTGCGCGTGAACTCAAGAAAATGAGGACAAAAAGATTCGGGAAATAGCGCTCTCCATTTTCCGACACCTAAAAACTCGACATGGTTTACTGATGTTATGAAAACACAGTTAGTTTGGCATACAGAAAAACGAAGGGTTAATGATCTTATCCCTCAAGACAACAACCCGCGAAAAATCACGGACAAACAGATGTCTGACCTTCAGAAAAACCTGAAAAGGTTCAACTTGGTAGAAATCCCTGCCGTCGACCATAACAACAAGATTCTGGCTGGGCATCAAAGGATTAAGGCTCTCCAACTT
>CAZBQU010000004.1:1372-4126 GCA_964494215.1 uncultured Candidatus Saccharibacteria bacterium
GTCGAGGTGAGGAGTTGATTGATATCAGATTGCCAAATAGAAAACTTACAAAATCTGAGTCTGAAAGATATCTTATTGCGAGCAATGCTCTTGGTGGTGATTGGGATACAGAGGCACTCAAGTCTTTCGACCTAGACCTTCTCACAGATATCGGTTTTGATAGTGCGGAACTCTCAAAGTTCTGGGATAAAGAGCTCAAAGTTAAAGAGGAAGAATTCGATGAGCGCGTTGAATTATCAAAAATAAAAACACCAACCACCAAACTTGGTGATCTTATTCTTCTTGGCTCTAACCGATTGATCTGTGGCAACTCTGGCGATCCAGAAGTTCTCAAAAGGCTTTTTGGGAAAGATAAGGCTTCCATGGTCTACTCAGATCCTCCGTACAACATAAAATTAAATTACAGCGGTGGGTTGGGTGGTAAAAGAAATTATGGAGGCAGTGTAAAAGACAACAGAACAGATAAGGAGTATGAGAGTTTTCTCAGAGAAAACATGAGGGCGGCTCTTGTTGTTACCAATCCAGATTGTCATTGGTTCTACTGGTGCTCACAACTATATGTCTGGTTGATCCAAGTCCTGTATCGAGAACTAGGTATCGAAAATAAGAGCATATGCTTATGGGCAAAAAACTCACAAAATCCCGTACCCTCCATTGCCTTTAACCGATCGTATGAGCCGGCGGTATATGGAACTGCAGGCAGGCCTTACCTTGCAGAAGATATTACCAATCTCAACGAATTCTTAAACAAAGAAGTTACCACAGGAAATTCCTCATTTGAGGAGCTTAGAGATATCTGGACGGTGAAGAGGCTCCATGGAAAAGAGATGGAGCATGCCACCTCTAAGCCTCCTAGGCTCCATGAAAAGGCCATTAGACGCTGTACAAAGCCCGGAGACATCATTCTGGACAGCTTTTCAGGTTCTGGTAGCACCCTCATCGCTGGAGAGCAGTTAAAGCGAAAGGTCTATGCCGTGGAACTTGAGCCAGTCTTTTGTGACCTGGCTATTCGTCGTTGGGAAAAACTAACGGGCAAGAAAGTTAAGATAATCCGCCATGAAAAAGAATAGAAAACAGGATGAATTTCTGAAGCATCTAAAAAGCTTGCCGATTATTCTGGTGGCGGCTGAAAAGTCTGGTCTATCACGCCAAACGATTTACCGCTGGAAAAGTGAAGACGAAGAGTTTAGCAAAGAGATGGATAAGGCGATGAAGGAAGGAGAGGAATTCGTGAACGACATGAGTGAAAGCCAGGTACTAGCCCTTATCAAAGAACAGAACTGGTCTGCGATTAGTTTCTGGTTAAGACACCATCATCCTGCATACAGAACCAGAGTTGAGATATCAACCGTAACACCTCAAGAAGAACTCACTCCTGAGCAAGAGGAGGTCGTGCGAGAGGCCTTGCGACTAGCTTCATTACCAATTAATCCAATAGAAAACAATGAACCAGAACCATCAAGTGATCCCGCAGGAACTGATGCAGAGAATGATGAAGGATCGAACAGTGAGAACAGCGATAACAAGATCTAGTCACTGGTACTTCTTCCACTTCTACTTCGCTCACTATGTGAAGTACCCAACAGCCCCATTTCAGAGAGAAACATTCAACCTATCGGAGGATGAGGACAGAGGCAACTTCTTTGTGGTGGCGTTTAGAGGTTCGAGTAAGTCCACCATCCTTACCACTTCATACCCGATATGGGCCATCTTAGGAAAACAGCAGAAAAAGTTTGTGCTGATTCTTTGTCAGACCATGGGACAAGCCAAACAGCACATGATGAACCTGCGCTCGGAACTTGAATCAAACACTCTTCTTAAATCAGATCTCGGACCATTCAAAGAAGTGGCTGATGAATGGGGCATGGTGTCTCTTGTTTTCTCAAAATCAGGAGCCAGAATCACCGTTGCCTCTTCTGAACAAAGCATTAGAGGTTTGAGACATAAGCAACACAGACCTGATCTCATTATCGGAGATGACGTTGAAGATATTTCTTCAACTAAGACCAGAGAAGGGCGCAACAAGACTCATCAATGGCTCACGAGTGAAGTGATTCCAGCTGGAGATAGAGGCACAAGATTGGTGATCGTAGGAAACCTGCTCCATGAAGATTCGTTGTTAATGAGAATTAAGGAGGATATTGAGAGAGGAAAAATCAAAGGAGTGTTTAAGGCATATCCATTGGTGAAGAATGGAGAGATCTTTTGGCCTGGGAAGTATCCGAACATGGAAGCGATAGAAGAAGAGAAGCAGAAAGCTGGTAATGAGTATGCATTCGAGCGAGAGTATCTCCTAAATATTGTCCCTGCTGAAGATCAAGCTATTCAAAGAGGTTGGATTCATTATTATGACGAGCTTCCCAGCCCAGGAATCATTAATAAAAAGGGGTATGAGATGAATACAGAAGTTTGGATTGGAATGGACTTAGCTATCTCACAGAAAGATACTGCAGACTACACCGCTTTTGTGCCAGCATGGCTTTACGGAGAGGATGATAAAACTGAGATCTATATCCTGCCGGATATTATCAATCGTCGGATCACATTTCCCGAAACGGTAGATCTGTGCAAAGTGTTGAATAAGAAATATGAGGAAGACGGCAGGAAGCCAACTTTTGTGATTGAGGGTGTCGCTTATCAAAGTGCTTTACCACAACAACTTGAGAACGAGGGTTTGTGGGATGTGAAGGTGACCAAGCCTGGTAATCAAGACAAGAGGACGAGGCTTGTATTAACTGCTCACATGATAAAGAC
>CAZBQU010000004.1:4136-10984 GCA_964494215.1 uncultured Candidatus Saccharibacteria bacterium
TAAAGACAGGCAAAATCAAATTCCCCAGAAAAGGAGCTGAAGAACTCATCAACCAATTAGTCCACTTTGGAGTGGAGAAGCATGACGACTTAGCAGACGCATTTTCTACCCTTGTCCTAAAAGTAATAGAGGACCCACCACATGTGCCGTGGATTGGGTTTGTTTAAGTTCCCTCCAAGCACCTTGACAAACACCCCATTTCTTGCTATACTGTATATAGTTCTTTGTAATGGATCAGTATTGTTGAGACAAGCTTTTTGAGCCTTATTTTAAGACCTAAAAAGCTTGTCTCAACTACGGGACTTGTCGTGCCGAAGCGTACTTCGGAAAAAGCTCAAAAGGCAGAAGGAGATAACGTCATGCAGACGATTACTCAGGCAACTGCCGGTCAGATCAAGCAGATCAACCGGTTCGCATCCGACGCCGTCGAGAAGGTTCTCACGGAGCTCGGTCTCGACAACCCTGGCGCCCAGCGCGTCATCGAACACGGCGACGAATTCGCCGAGGCCATTCGCACGGCCGCCCTCACCTCGCTCAAGGACCTGTCGGTCTCCGACAAGTTCAAGGACGAGGAGGTGGAGTCCAACTACGGTTACCTCTCGGGTTACCGTAAGCCCAAGTCGATCACGGAGCAGACGAACATTCTGCGCCAGATCTTCCCGGGTGTCGGATTCGCCGACGAGAAGCTCGCGGAACGTGAGGTTCCTCTGCACGCCGAAGGATGGTTCGCCATCCCGAAGTGGCAGACGATCGCACCGACCTACAGCGAAGCCGTGCAGAAGGTGCTCGACGCGATCAAGAAGGCCCGCAACGGCAAGTTCTACAACCACCGTGACGGCCAGATCAATGATTCGCGTCTGCGCCAGACGGCCAAGACGGCGTCCGTGTTCCAGAAGCTCAGCGATGAGCAGAAGGATCACGACATCCTCGTGGTGGCTGGCCAGTTCGGTCTTCGCCATCGGGGTCGTTCGGTCCGTCGTGCTCGCGAGGTCTTCTCGGTCAACGAGTTGGGCCTCGGTGCTTTCGCGGTCGGGATCATGATCCTGACTCACGCGGAACGCCTCCAGAACGTGGACGATCTCTGGATCGACTGCGCTGGCGACGAGTTCGACGATCCGGATGCCGGTGTTCGCTTCGATCGCGCCCCGTACTTCCGCTTCAGCGACGGCGAGGTCGAGTTCGGCGCGATCTGGTTCGTCGATGCCGGCGGCTACTGCGGTTCAGCGTCGGCGTTCGTTCCGCAGAACTGATCCTCGATCCTCGATCCTCGAACTCTTGAATCTTTTGAATCCTTTCTTTTGATTCTTGAGTTCGCGGCAAAAAATGATCGGCGTTATCCACAGGTCTCACGACTGACTGGGTAACGCCGATTTCTTTTTATACAGAAATATAATTTTGTTATACTTATAGCTGAGTCTAGGCTAATGCACGGTCGTTTACGGATTGCCGTCGCCGAACTCTTTCTCTTTGTTCTCATTTAGAGAAACGACCAGAATCTTCCCGATTACGGTTTGGAAGAGCGTGTCGCGATGAGGAGATACTGCTTGTCTTTGTTTAAGACAGGCCAATAAGCCTATATGGCGGGTGCTGTCAGATAAAATTCAGGAGTGAGATCGCACCTTGTTGCCAACAAGGAATACTTTCAAGCTCTGGTGACTAGGACGGACAAAGACAAATATCCGGATGCCGATGTTCGCTTCGATCACGCCCCGTACTTCAACTTCAACGACGGCAAGGTCAAGTTCGACACGAACTGGTTCGACAATGCCAACGACAACTACGGTTCAGCGTCGGCGTTCGTTCCGAAGTCTCTCCGCTTCACAAAGAGCATCCATGTGGATGCTCTTTGTTTATCGAGGGGCAGATGATGACTTGATCCATCCGCCAAGCATTCGGCCGATCTCGTCAATCATTCCTTGGAGTGCAGTGTATTTCTTGTTATCAAGTAACCTCGTTTCTTTCATAAGGCGAATGAAGAAGCGGAGGGTGTTTAGCTTAATGCTTGCTGTTTCAAGGATTACAGATTTGTTACCACTCTTGGTATAACCAGCTTCAAGGAAATATTCGATCAGGTCTACGATGAGATTTTCACTTCTCTCGTAAACAGTAAATCGGTCTGCTTTCGGGATCAGTTTCCGGTATTCGTGGAACAACTTATACAGTTCGTAGGACTTTTTAAGGATCGGAATATCAATATCATTCATGAGAGTTTATTCAAGATTATTTAATAAGATACTTGATGCAGAAAATCTCTTTTCTGCATGGGATGAATTTAAGTGTGGAAAGAGAAATAGACTTGATGTACTGGCTTTTGAAGAAAATCTCGAACAAAACATTTTTGATCTGCATAGAGATTTAATAAGCAAAAAGTATAAACACGGAACATATAGTAGTTTTTATATTTACGATCCTAAACTTCGGCACATACACAAAGCCACGGTCCGAGACCGTGTATTGCACCATGCGATTTTTAAAATCCTCAACCCAATCTTTGAGCCGACCTTTATATCCAATTCCTTCTCGTGCCGTGTTGGGAAAGGAACTCACAAAGGGGTTGATGTACTGGATAGAATACTTCGGAGTATCTCTGAAAACTACACCCGCACAGCATACGCCCTCAAGTGCGATGTGAGAAAGTTTTTTGACAGTGTTGATCACGCCATTTTGATTCAACTTCTGCGGAGAAAAATAAAAGACGCTGATACTTTGTGGCTTATGGAAGAAATAATTGAGAGTTTTTCTGGAAAATCCTCTGATCTTTTTACTCGAAAAGGACTTCCAATTGGTAATCTCACCTCGCAACTTTTTGCCAATGTCTACATGAATGAATTCGATCAGTTTATGAAGAAAGAATTGAAAATAGAAAAGTATGTTCGATATACGGATGATTTTATAGTTGTGTCTAAAAGTGAGGATTTTCTGAAAGATTTGATACCTAAAATACAAGACTTTCTTCGTAGCAATTTGAATCTGGAATTGCACCCAAGCAAGGTCACGATAGGAAAATATCGTCGCGGTGTCGACTTCCTTGGATATGTTTCTTTTCCACGCTATCGCTCTCTGCGTAAACGAACCGAAAGAAGAATGATTAGAAAGTTGGACGAGAAAATTGAAATGGCCAGGAAAGGACAGATCACCGAGGAAAGTTTGAGGCAAACGCTCCAGTCCTATCTCGGTGCCTTGAGCCATGCTACAGCACGAAGATTGAGCCGTAATTTGAGTAACCGTGTCTGGTTCAAGTGAGAAAAACACCATTCTAAATCGATTCATTAATCACATTGTGGGCTCTTAGTTCTCGAAGGATAAGAAGCGAGTAGGGCTTCGAGTGTGTCGAATGACTTGAGGTATGTTGGACTTAGACCTTGCCAGCCGTCACAAGATTCTAAGTAATAGTACTTAGCACTGTAATGTGAGGAGGTGTAAAACTTTCCACTTGTTGATGTAGTAGCTGGAGTAGTTTCTGTCGAGGAAGTTGTATCGCCGTTACAAGTGCTTGGAGACCATAATCCTGCTTGATTAGCTTGAGCAGTTTTCTGGGCATTTTTAAATTCTGTTTGGTATTTGTATGGGGTTCTGTAGGTATACTCGTGAGCGTATCCTTGTTCGATCATGTGCTTGTTATAAAACAAACCATCATCACGATATACATACGCAAGAGTGCGTCCGTAAGTATCGAGCGTTCCTTGGCTTGGATCCATTTCAAGTCTCACTTTCTTTCCGGAAAGTAATTCCTTCGCTTTATTTGATGCTTCTTTTCCAAAACATTGAACTGGTTTTCTGGGATCAACAGTTTCCGGCGTATCCATTCCAATCAACCGAAGAGTAGTGATCGTTCCGTTCATGTTTACTTTGATGGTATCTCCGTCTACTACATCAGTTACTGAATAGTAAGTGTATTGTGGAGCAGAAACAGGAGCCGTCTGTTGAGTTTGAACTGGTTTAGACTCGACAACTTTTACAGTTTCAGGCTGGTTGGTATTTTCAACTGGTTTTTCTGGTACGACATCGGTCGTAGTAGGGATAGCAGATACTCCTTGCACCTGATCTTCTACAGGAACATCAGGGAGCATGGATCCAATCCCAACTAGAACTACAAAACCTCCTATAACCCAAATGAGTATTTTCTTTAACATATTGTTGCTTGCGTTTTTAAGAAACAGAAAGCCCGCCACTAGGAAGGGCCTCGCGGACACCTCTACTAGGGTTTCCCCTAGTAACGCAAGCAACGCCCTAATGACGGGTTCTCTATGTTGCTTGCGAATTTCAGACCATGCCTTGTTTAAGAGGTTTAGGTCTTACCCTTTACGGGCCAATATTCAGTTGTCTAACTTACTAATAATACCTCAAAAAGCATCCTATCAGAACCATTGATTATGCTAAGGCCTTAACGCGAGTATGCGACGAATCGGTTAGTCTGCATAGCTATGCACCAGATCTGGTTCTGACGTAATGGAGCGTATGGAAACATACACAACGGCCCGTATAGGGCCAGCACAGGTCATAGAGGTCCAAAAGGTTAAGTACTGTCTATACGCTCGAAAAAGTACTGAATCAGAAGAAAGACAGGTTCTCTCGATTGATAGCCAAGTTAAAGAAATGTTGGAGTTGGCCGAGAAAGAGGGATTAGAGATTATAGATATCAGACGAGAATCACACTCCGCTAAAGATTCCGGCCAAAGACCTGTCTTCAAAGAACTTCTAGAAGACATAAGGAGAGGAAGATACACAGGTATCCTTACCTGGGCACCCGATCGTCTTTCAAGAAACGCTGGAGACTTAGGAAGTCTGGTAGATCTTATGGATGAGGGGCTACTCTTTGAGATCCGTACCTACGGACAGCACTTCCATAATTCTCCTAACGAGAAGTTTCTCCTTATGATTCTCTGTTCTCAAGCCAAGCTAGAAAACGATAACAAGAGTATCAATGTGAAGAGAGGGCTGAGAACTAGAGTGGAGATGGGCTTATGGCCTGGCCCAGCTCCAACGGGTTACCTTAAAGAGAAACTAATGGATAGAAAATGCCAAGTAATCTTTGATCCAGACAGAGCACATGTAGTAAAGCAGATGTATGAAAGAGTGGCTTATGAAAAATGGAGCGGCAGGAAGATATATAACTGGTTAAAACTTGACCTGAATTTCAGAACTCTTGCTGGACATAAGCACTTATCCTTAGGAAATGTTTATACAATTCTCCAAAACCCCTTTTACTACGGCACTTTTGAATACCCGAGAGAATCAGGAAATTGGTACAAAGGAAAGCATGAACCAATTATCACTAAAGAACTCTTTGATCAGGTGCAGGCTCAAATGAAGAGTCAGTTTGTTCGAGTAGAGAATAAAGAATTTGTCTTCACCCGATTAATGACTTGTGGTTTATGCGGTTCGGGTATATCGGCAGATGAGAAGTTTAAGAAATTGAAAAACGGATCAGTGAACCGATATATCTACTATGGTTGTACCAAAGCCAGAGATAGAAACTGTAAGTGCGGTTACCTTGAAGAAAAGGAGCTGATCAGTCAGTTTGAAAAGCTTATAGGCAAAGTGGATATAGATGAGATTGGAATCAAGGAAAAAGTTAAGGAGGAGTTAATGAGGTTTAAGAAATTCCAAAGCTCACTCCTAGGCAAGAAAGAGGAAGTTGAGGTTAAGGATATAGATATAAGAAACTATGCTAAGTATCTCCTGCGAGAAGGAAGGGATGCTGAGAAAAGAGAGTTGCTAGATTGCTTAAAGAGCAAGATCTTACTTAAAGAAAAGCAAATATCGTTATTCAGCCCCGAGAAAGTTATCAAATAGATTCATAAGTTCAGTTAATGACTCCGGAAAAGAACCGAACTCGAAATTATCTACCTTTTTAATTGGGACTATCTTTGTTGAGGTACTAGTCAAAAAAGCTCCGTCGTAAGTATTTAGATCTTCTGGTTTAATATTAGTGCTTTTGACTTGGTAACCATTTTTTAGAGCAATGTCCAAAATGTTTTTACGAGTTACTCCTAAAAGGATCTCTTCCTCCGGTGCACTGTAAATTACCTTGTCTTTGATTGCGAAGAAGTTTGTCCTAGTTCCCTCAGTGATATTCCCAACTCGATTCACCAGAAGAGCATCGTATGCATTTTTCTGTTTAGCTTCTCGATACGCCATATAACTTTGAAGCATGTTAAGAGATTTAGCATGCGGGTAAGGACGCTCAAAGTTAGTGGTAATAACCTCCACGCCGTCCCGGTACAGCTTCTTATCTAAGAATAAGGGATTACTGCAGAGAATATAAAGACATGCTTCCTCAACCTCTGGAGCCCCGATCAAAAGAATTTTAAGATTGTATGTTTGAGTTTCAACTTTAGCTACCAAGTCTATTACAAACTTCTTAAGATCTTCAACTGAAAAAGGGTGTTCCAACCCAATAATATCCGCAGAAATTCTCAGACGGTCAATATGGTCAGAAAGAAAAACTGGTTTGCCGTTCTTTACTCTAAGAGTTTCGTAGACTCCAAATCCATAAGCGTACTCAATAGACGCAAGTGGCACATTGGATTCTGCAATAGGCAGTATCTCTCCATTCTTCGAGAATAGGTCGAAAGCCATATGTTTAGAGCAATTTATAAAGCTCAACCCAACGTAACAATGTCAAAAGACTAAAGATCTGATTGGTGCGGAGGGACACAGGCTCGCTCAAAGGCATCCAAGCCACCAGAGACTTAGCTTCTTGATCTCCTTTTTCGATTGACCTGAGCAGATCGTCAAATTCATCAGCTAATTGCTCAAATCTATCTTTATTAAATAACTGCCAAGCTTTTTCTGGAGTTTTAATAATTGCTCGCCTAAATTCTTGTGCAATTAGTTTGTGAGAG
>CAZBQU010000004.1:10994-18957 GCA_964494215.1 uncultured Candidatus Saccharibacteria bacterium
ACATCCTCATTAGCTGGAAAAGCTGATTTTTTCCTGTAAGCAATCTTTTCAGGCAAGATGTCTTCAAAAGCTTTTCGCAAAGCCATTTTTTCATTATCCTCTGTAATATTTTCTGAAGCTGGGACCGCCAAAGCCGCTTTGATGAAGTCTGGGTCTACAAAGGGTACTCTGGCCTCTACCGAGTTAGCCATAGCAGCTCTGTCATTTCCGTCTTCAAGATATTGCAAGAATCTCTTTGCATAGAAATACTGCATACGATCGGTAGGATCGTCACTTGGACATTTTGAATAATTAGTCTCAACGATCGAATCAATAATGGAATCGAAGGAAATTTCTTTTAAGAACTTTTCTGTAAAGAAGTCTCGCACATAAGAAACTCTATTTAGGAACGCCTTTTTCAAACTCTCCGCTGATTCGCAAACTTCCTTATCAAGCTTAAGTCCAGGGAACTTATGGTAATAACCGAGATTGAATTCATCTGACCCCTCTCCGATCAAAGCCACTTTAAAACCAGCTTCTCGGATAGCTTCGTAGTTTGCGAACATTCCGATTCGTCTAATACTGTCTACTGGTCCGTCATTAGCAACAATACATCTGTTGATGTATTCAATCATGGTTTGAGGAGTAACTACTGGCCCTTTCAACTCTATACCGCAATACTCTGCCATGATTTTCGCGTGCTGGTAATCGTCATTACTATCTCCCGAATACTGAACACAGAAAGCGGTGATGTCTTTCTTATCCTTAAACTTAGTAGCAAGTGAAGCGACCACACTCGAATCGAGACCACCGCTAAGTGCAATAGCAATTGGTAATTCATCTGGTATACGATCTTTAACTGACTGCGTAAGAGTTTCTTTTAAACTCATGGTGGTATCTCCTACAGGGATAGGAATATCCCAGTATTCAGTCATGGTTAATTTATTGTCATGAAGAAAGGCGTAGTGGCCTGGAGGAAACTGTTTTACATTTTTATAAAAAGAACTTTTTTCATTCTGATTTCCCGCTGCAAAGGCATGGGTCATGAGAATGTACTCAGCAATTGAGGTTTGATCGATATCGCTTGATACTCCAGGGTATTTAAGAATTGCTTTTGGCTCAGAGGCAAAAATGAATTCATTTTCCGTAAAAGCGTAGAAAAGTGGTCGCACTCCAGTCCTATCTCTAGCCATAAAAGTTTTACCGGTTTCCTCGTCAAACAGAACGAAAGCAAATTCTCCCACTAAGTGTTCCAGACATTTTTCACCCCACTCCTGATAAGCAAATATAATTACCTCAAAGTCAGATGGAGAAACAGAAACATAGCCTTTAGTTGTGAAATATTCTTTTAACTTTTTAAAGTTATATATCTCGCCGTTAAAGACAAGCGCAATCTCAAATCCAGAATTGTTCTTTTTAGGAATAGTAATAACAGTCGAACGACCATCTAAGCCAACTAAACTTAAACGCCTATGGCTAAACATGGCGTTGCCACCTGGCGAAATGTAATGGCCGAGAAAGTCCGGTCCGCGGTGCTGTAGAACCACTCCCATATTGAGAATGCTGAGTGGGTTTTTGATCTCACCCGAGCTACTTACAATTCCGCTGATACCACACATAGTTTAAAGTTCGAGAGAATTAGCATTTCCAGTCAGAGAGAAGATGATGGTCTTATCCTGCCCATTCCATTCCTTTGCAAGTTCTATAGCACCCTTAATTGCATAGCAAGATTCTGCCGCAGGTCTAATTCCTTCCACCTTGTCGAAGTAATCCTGAATAGGATCAACTTCCTGGTTATTGTAAGCCTTCGCTTTAACCAATCCCTTGTTTACCAAGAGAGATAGGAGGGGGTTCTTGCCATGATAGTTAAGACCGCTCGCCCCAAGTTCCTTAGGCACGAAATCGTTACCCAGAGTGTACATCTTTGCTCTTGGCATTAAACGAGCAATATCCGGGTTTTCGTATCGGTATTCACCTTTAGTAAAGCTAGGCACACTAGCTGATTCAATGGCGAGCAAGAGAGTTTTTTCATGCTCAGCGATAAAAGGAAATACTAAACCAGAGAAACTACTGCCACCACCAACAACTCCAACCAAAGCATCTGGAACAATATTGCTATCTTCAAGTTGCTTTTTAAGCTACAGGCCGAGAACGGTATTGTGAAGAGCTGAATATGCAGTAAGACAACCTAACGAAAGTTTAAATTTAGGATTCTCCCTTACTCTCCTTAAAGCAATACTAAGTCCTGAAGCAATAGTTCCTTCTTTTGTAGTGACAGGGATAACCTTAGCTCCAAAGCTTTCCATGACTTTGACCTTGTCGTATTTTTGGTCATAGTTTCGCTTCTCCATGTAAATCTCAGCTGGCATGCCGAATTCATGACACGCAAGTGCCATACCCATACCCCAGTTTCCGGGACCAGTATCTCCGACTAACATCTTAAGACCCTCGTCTTTCGCGTAAAAAGCCTGAACGTAAGAAGAGTTAAGCTTATAGCTTCCAATACGATTAACATCTTCTCTTTTAAAATAAATCTTTACCTTATCCAATCCAAGATCTTTTTCTAACCCCTCGGCTCGGATTAATGGGGTAGGTCTAAAGGTGTTGTAAAACCCTAATACAGTTTCAGGAACAGGGATATATTCCTTGTCCTTATAATCTCCAACATTCAACTCCTGCTTAGCAAGTTCGATTGGAAGGGTCTGAGCTAATTTTTCCCATTCCATAGGCTGTTCAGTCTCTGGGTCAAGAAGTGCAGGAATTTCCTCTTTAAGCACATTCTTAATGAAAGGCACGACATTGTACCAAAACAATGGAACTCCCTTATCTGAATACAGCTCGTGTTTGTCCATATCTATAATTTAATACTTAATTTGTTTAAATAATTGTAACACCCTGCTTCCGTTTCGTCTTTGTGAGACTCATCAGTATGAGCATAACTCATATACGGCGGAGAGATTAACGGACTCTCCATTGCCTCACGGCACCGAGAACGACTACTGGCAGATCGAGGACAAGGCCCTGATGTTCTTGAGATCAGGCCTCTTTGCCCCCACTTGCCGCACAGCCTTGGCTTCCCGCACTTCCTCTGAAATGCATCGGCGATCCTCTCCTTCTCCACCCAGCAAATTCAGGAAGTCGCCAGAAAGCCGGGACCGAGGGGCTTCTGCCGACACTTCAAAGCTTGCAACCTCGGTCAAACGAACAGTTCGACCCTCACCGTCTTCGGCTTCAATCTGGACATCGTAATTCTTCACCATGGAATCTCCTCTCAGAAACTGCTGTGTTACACTTAGTTACTAAGTCCCATTACTTGACTTACTTTATCTATAGTAGCATAATACCTAATATTGTCAACTAAATTGACTGACAATATACAATCTATTAATAATATGGCTAAAAGTAACGACATTTTAAAATTTAAGGAACTTGGCTTCTCAGAGAATGATGCGGCGGTATACCTGGCACTCTGCGAACTCAAGATTGCCACCGCTAACCCCCTCATCACCAAAACAGGTCTCCACCAAAGCTTGGTTTACACCTCGTTAGAACATTTGGTAGCCAGAAAGCTTGTTTCCAAATCTGAAAATAAAGGGAAGAGGAGTTTTAGTATTGTCTCCCCAGACGCTTTGGTTGAAGAGTTTAGTGAGAAGCAAAATATAGCTAAGGATTTGGCAGCCGAAATAAGGGGAAAAATTATAGCTGATGGTCAGGAGATCACCATTCATCATGGAAATGAGGAGTACTTATCACTTTTAACTTCGCTGTTGAAACAGATGCCTAAAGGTGACCTTAAATATGTTATGGGAACTGGAGGAGAATCTTTTATGAGAGAAACCATGAGACCTATGTGGAAGAAGTACCATAAGGTTGCCAAGGAGGGCGGTGTTTCGATAAAAATGCTTGGATATGAAAATCAAAAGAATTCCTTTCAGAAAGAAGCTGAGGCAGAAGGAATATACGATATGAGATGGTTATCTAATGATCTTGAAAACCCAGCTGGAATTCATATCTATCCAAAACTAGGAGTAGTACTAAATGTTATTTATTCAAATACCCATCAGCCTGTAACCGCAATCAAAATAAAAGATAAAAACTTAGTAGAGGGATATTTAAATCTTTTTACTAACCTCTGGCAGCAAGCAAAAAAGTAACCGGGTTGTACGCTCTTTACAACTATATAAAATCATCTTATTGACGCGTCTCGTGCGACGCTCGATTTGGCGGAGACGGCGAGATTCGAACTCGCGAGGCCGTGAAGCCTGCCTCCTTAGCAAGGAGGTACGTTAGACCACTCCGACACGTCTCCAATAGAGGCTAATTTAGCACATATTTAGCTTCTTTTCCTATTCGGGCGGTGTCTCAGTAAAGTCTTGTAAATAAATTCCCCGGTCGCGTGAGCGGCCGGGGATAGGGGGTTAGCGGTTCAGCAAAGGCATGTGGCCGGTGCCGGCCATGCGAATGAAACGGGGTACGTCGCATTTGAATTCCAGCTTGCCCAGATGAAGCGCGAGAATGCGATGTTCAAGGAGTGCAAAGAACTTTGGCCGAAGCGTCTCTGAATCGTAACCGAGACGGTACTCCATGAGCCTGTCGTCTCCTCCGGGGGCTGTGGGTGTCGACTTCCAAAAGTGTTGGATGCCGATCACTCCCTCCTTTTTCTTCCAGAGCTCGTAGCGGCCGCGGTCTCCTTCTTGGAAAGGCATCGAGAATTTCTTCCCGCACTTCAGCCGTGAGACGAAGTTGATGACCACCTGGCCTGGCTCTTCGTAGGGCTTCACGTTCTCGAACAGGTCGAGAACGGCCGAATCGATCATTGCTTTTTCGACGCTTACGATGCTCATGGACCCTCCTGTAAAGGACGCGTTTCTAAGAAGATATTACTCAATTTAGATTAAATTGCGAGCGGTATAAGAAATCCCCGGCCGCGTGAGCGGCCGGGGCGGGGATTAGACAGTGCTTTGAACCCGAAGTCTAAACAGGCAGAAGTACTCCCTGGCATGTGTGCGGATGCAGACGCCGGAGGTGGTCGGAGGGGTGGAGTGAAAGGCGAAGAGATTCGCCTTGTCGATCTCCTGCGCGAGATTGGATGCGCGGACGTCGCATTCGCCGCTCGTGTAATCTTGGCTCACGTTGACCTCCACCTTCGCGCGAAGAGGATCGTTCACGAATCCGATCCACGGCAAGATGTGTGCCGCGATTTCTGCCTCCGGGACATTCATGGTCGAAGAGGTGAGCTTGAGAAGCTCCTTCTCAATGGGAGCCCACAGAGCGGGGTCGTTGTACGAAGGGGTGTGACGCACTATGACGATAACGGTTTTCTTCTGATGCACGGCATCTCCTAAAAGAAGGGGAAAAGAGCAAAATCTCCCCCGACTATAATAGAAAGAGGGTAGAGCCTGCAAGGAGCGGACAGGTTTGGCGGCGTCATACGTTACAATAGAATTGTTACTCCTTAACTGAATATCCATATGTCCTTCTTGCTTGCGTGGGTGGTTTCCGCAATCGCGATTGGTATTAGCTCCGCCATTCTCTCGGGGGCATCAGTGGGGATCTTCTCCGCTCTCTTTGCTGCCGTGGTCTTAGGATTCTTGAACGCACTTGTGAAGCCGGCTCTTATTCTTCTCACGCTACCGATCAACATCCTTACCTTGGGGCTCTTCACCTTCGTGGTGAACGGGATCATCATTTGGATCCTTGCCGCAGTGGTGCCAGGCTTCAGGATTGCTGGCTTGGGTACGGCGATTCTCTTTGCACTTGTGCTTGCGATCGTAAATATCCTTATTGCCATGGTGACAGGCGTCTCATAACAATCCAAGAGCTGTCCGGGCAAGGCAAGTTGCGAAAAACGGCGTCTCCACTATAATTGAACATATGAATACTGACTACGAAACCAAGGGCTTCATGAAGAAGAACATCATCTGGGTTGTGCTCGTGGGCGCTGCCGTCGTCCTTGGGCTCCTCTTGTGGGGCGGTTTGGACAAGGTGGTCAATGACACGGTTGACAATATGACGACGATTACCGGCAACTTCAGCTGCTTGCCACTCAAAGACGGGAGCAACTCCGCAGAGAACTGCATGCTCGGTGTGAAGAGTAAGGACAGCTCCTTCTACGCTCTCGATGTTTCGCACATCCAGGACGCGAACACTGACCTCAAGGCCGAAGACACTATCGCGGTCACTGGCTTCCTTCTCCCAGCGAGTGAAGTAGATGGTACGGCGTGGAAGATCTTTAGCGTCGCAGGTGTCATCAAGGTGAACACTCTTCTCCGCACTCGCTAAGGACTTAGTGGGCGAGAGTAATACAAAAGACATGACGGGCTCCTGCATCTTGCAGGGCCCGTTTTGCTTCGTTGTATGTTGCTCCTGTTGTGTAGACGTCGTCGACAAGAACGATGCATGTCTTGGGGAGGATGTCTTCGCGTGCGCGCATCGAGTGGCGTAAGTTCTTGAGACGCTCCTCTTTGCTCGACGTGTGCGTCTGACTCTCTGTGTGGCGAACCTTTGTGAGAAGGTGAGGTGCGTAGGTGAAGTGGGCGCCCTTGTCATGTGAGAGGAGAGCTTCTGAAAGGAGTTCGGCTTGGTTCCATCCGCGCTCGAGGCGACGCGTGTCGGAGATGGGCATGGGGACGAGACGGATATCCGTGAAGCGCTCAAAGACGCGCGCTTCGTCTAAGTCTGAGACAAGCGTGTCGTAGAGTAATTGGCCGCAGACCTCTGCCATGGCGCGGCTGCCACGGTACTTTATTTCCCACACAGCATCGTGAACCTTGGGTGAGTGGTAAGCAAAGAGAGCTGAGACACCGGGCACATTGGTGAGCGGGGCCGGCGGGAGTGCCATGGTGAGCTCTGTTGGCGAGAGGGTGTAGAGCTTTGCGATTGAGTCCGTCCGAGGAAAGAGATAGTCCAAGAAGAGGTCGCGGAGATATAAGAGAAACGTCATCCTTCTATAATAGAGCATCATGGCCGTGATATAATTGAGTGTAATGGCATTCTTTTCAGGACTTTTTAAAAGGGAAGACGCGCACGCCTTGGGCATCGACATTGGCTCATCGGCAATTAAGATCGTTGAGTTGCGCAAGAAGAATGGACAAGCCGTCCTTGAAACGTACGGCGAGCTTGCGCTCGGTCCTTACGCCGGACTCGCCGTGGGACAAGCTGTACAACTGCCAGCCGAGAAACTCGCCGCCGCTCTTGTGGATCTCATGAAGGAGAAAGAGGTGGCAGTTACGACGCGTCGGAGTGCGCTCTCGATCCCGTTTGCCTCTTCTCTCATGGCGGTGGTGGAGATGCCGGACGTCGGACAGGCAAAGCTCGCGACGATGATCCCGCTTGAGGCTCGCAAATATATTCCTGTACCGATCCAGGAAGTCATGCTCGATTGGACAGTTATCCCTAAAGCAGAAAGTCGCGAGGGCGCGCCCGTCCAAGAACCAGACATGCTCGGTGCTCCCACGGTTGCCACTGCTTTGCCGAAGACGGATGTGCTTATCGTCGCAATCCACAACGATACGCTCGCTAAGTATCAAGACATCGTCACTCGCGCTGGACTCGAAGCAGGTTTCTTTGAGATCGAAGTCTTCTCGACGATGCGCTCCGTCCTCGACGATGGGTTGAAGCCAGTGCTCGTCATGGACATGGGCGCAGCATCCACCAAGCTTTATATCGTGGAGCGGGGGATTGTGCGCGTTTCTCACACTGTGAACCGTGGGGCGCAAGATGTGAGCGCCTCCATTGCCCACTCGCTTGGGATCACTGCCGAGCGGGCGGAAGTGGTGAAGCGCGAAGTGGGTCTTATGGGTCCAGACGCTGCAGTGACAGATGTTTCGACCTTGGTGCTCGACTCCATTTTTAGCGAAGCTTCAGCCACGCTCCTCTCCTTTGAGAAGAAGTACAACCGTCCTGTGGCGAAAGCGATTCTCGTGGGCGGGGGAGCTTCGCTCAAGGGACTCATCGAGCTTGCTAAGGAGAGTTTGAGAATTGA
>CAZBQU010000004.1:18967-23314 GCA_964494215.1 uncultured Candidatus Saccharibacteria bacterium
GTCGAACTTGGGCTACCTTTCAATAAAGTTTCCGCGCCTGCTTTCCTTGAAAATATTTTGCGCGAAACGGGTCCCGAATTCGCCGTCGCCATCGGCCTCGCTCTCCGCAAACTTTCGGAAGAGAATTAAGGCTCAACAGAGAGCCACTGTGCATATTTGACAAATACACTGTTTTGGTGTTTGATTAAATCAGAAGCTGATAAGAACGGATTCCCGTACCTTAGCGCAGCTCCTTGAAAGGTTGTTATGACGCTGAATACAGGTGTTGCCGACGACCGCCTTGGTCAGTATTACCGTCGGATCGCAGCGATTGCGGACCGACTCGGGAAATCGCTCGACTTCGAAAAGGTCATGAGCGCGCTCCAGCGCATCCATGACGGGGAACTTGACCGGCTTGTACTGCGACCCGCGGGGTTCCCCGTCTGGCTCGAGATTGAAGTGGGCGGCAAGTCGGAAGACGAGCTGCTCGCGGAGATCGTGGCGAATGGTATGTTCGCTTCCAATTACGCCAAGGACATTATGTCCAAGGCCGCGTGGCAACCAGGCGAGCGGGAAAGCATTCAGTTCGGCAGGGTGCCGGTCAAGGAACTCGGGTTCAGCCAGCCGCCGACGACGACTGAGCTCTGGAGCCGGATCGAAGAACTCGGCCACTGGCTCTGCGAACCTGGTGACGGTCCCGCTCTCCGGGTGGCCTTCAAGGGTCAGTCTCGCGCCACGGTCTACTGGACGGCCTTGAAGCAGATCACCGATTCCGACAGCGGTCCGTACGTCTTCACGCTCGAGTGCCGCGGCGCTGGCACGGCGTGGCTCAACGGCATTTGGTCGAGTCCCGACGACCGGTGGAATCTCGACTGCGTCGTCGTGTTTCGTCTCCGCAACTGAGACGGTAGTGTTTTGAAATCAATCCCTCGGACCCTGTGACATTTTGTCATTTGGGCCCGGGGGCTTTTTGTTATAAAAGTTATAAACATATTATCTCTGCCGCGCGGGAGAGTTGTGTTCTATACTTAAAGAGTACTTATGCCTCCGAAGTTTCAATCCACGTTCATTCCGAAAAGTCCTACCGCGGCACCGAGCATGCTTCGTCAGACACCGCGCGCGGGTGGACGCGACTTCGCGGGCTTCCTTGTGAAAACTTTTTTCGCTCTCACTGTCTTGGGCGCGCTCGCGGTCACGGGGTACAAGTTCTACCTCGGATATTCACTCTCGAGCATGGAGAGCGAGCTTGAGACAATGCGCGCCGAACTCGCGACGGGAGCTGTCGACGAGTTGGTAGACCTCGACAACCGCATCGTCTCCGCGCAGACATTGTTGAAGAATCATCGCGTTTTAACCCCACTCTTTACCTACCTCCAGACGGCGACGCCGCAAACTGTGCGCTTTACCGACTTCGTCTACGACCGCGACCAAGATGGTCTTCATGTCATGATCAAAGGCCAGGCCAAGAGTTATGCCGCGCTTGCTGTTGAAGCCAACGCACTTGAGAACAACCCCAATTTCAAGAACACCGTTTTCTCTGACCTTCGTCTTGATGAGAAGGGGAATGTAACCTTTACCGCCAAGATGTTGGTTACTCCGGAGTTCCTATCGTACGAACGCTTCCTTGCGGGTAGCGCTGCTGCCGTCCCCGCTGTAGTGATCCCCGTCGCTTCGACTACTCCAGTGACGGCTTCGAGCACCACCGCCACCTCGACAAACTCGAGGCAAGCGACCACCACGACGACTCGTACAGCCACCTCAACACCTCGCAACTAATATGAATAAAACTGCTGCCACCATTCTCATCCTCGTTTCGATCGGTATCTTCTACACATATATTTCGCCGCAGTATGGTGCGGCTCAAGAACTCTCTGCGCGCGTCGCCGAATACCGTGACGTCGTCGACAACGTGGCTCGGATTGCGGATGCACGTGCAAATCTCACGACTGTCTATGAGTCGATCCCTGCGGCGGAGAAGGAGCGGATCGCTAAGGCGCTCCCTTCGAGTATCGACGCTGTTGGTTTTGCTCTCGACCTCGATACGATCGCGGCGAAGTATGGCATTTCCGTAAAGAGCGTGCAGGTCGATACTGCGGCAGACCCGAACGCGCCGGCCGCCTTGCCGCAGGGCACGCGTCCATACGAGAAGGCTAAAGTTTCCTTCAGTATCATTTCCACGTACGCGAACTTCACGAAGTTTCTCGCCGACTTGGAACGCAGTTTGCGCATCGTCGAGGTAAAGTCGATCAACTTCAAGGCGACCGATACTGGCCTGTACGAACACCAGGTGGTTGTCGAGACTTACTGGCTCAAATAATTATCGTCATGCAAGCTCTCGAACAGAACAAAACCGCCCTCGCTCTAGGAATCATCTTCCTTCTTGGTTTCTTTATGTATAACTACTTTTTCCCAGACTTCGGCATCCCAGACGTCGCTCCTGCGCAGAGTGTCGGTGCCGATCTCGTGAAGCTCTCTGACAACCTTTCTCGCGCCACTCTCGACCGCAAACTCTTTAGCGAAGGCTCGTATCGCGGTCTCACTGACTTCAGCACGCCCTTACAGCCTCAACCTTTCGGTCGCGCTAATCCTTTTGCCCCTATCGGGCAATAACCCATATGGCCCCCGTTGCGAAAAAAGGAAGCGCCGATTCAAGCGCCCAAGCTCTGCCGACGAGAAGCTTGGAAGGTTTGGAAATCTCTGGCAAGGTGCTCGAATACATTCCACAGGACTCCGCGATGCACTATAGAGTGCTGCCTTTGGCTGTGAAGGACGGAGTGTTGGAAGTGGGGGCGGTTGATCCAAGTGACTTGGAAGCGCGCGATGCTTTGAACTTTATTTCTTCGCGTATTGGATTGCCGTACAAACTTTTTCTCATAAGCGAATCAGATTTCCAGAAAGGGCTTGGTAAGTATGAAGGTCTCTCGGGCGAAGTGACGAAGGCGCTCTCGGAGCTCGACTCAGATGTTTCCCTCGACGAGCCGCTTGAGGCGGAGGCAGAAGGGGAAAGAGGGGCGGATGGAGTGACCAAGATTGTTGAGGATGCGCCCGTGACAAAGATTGTTGCGACGATCCTTGACCACGCATCCGACGGTAAGGCTTCCGACATTCACATTGAGCCTTCGCACGACAACGTGCGCGTCCGCTTCCGTGTCGACGGCACCTTGAACACCTCTCTCATCTTGCCACTCAAGGTGCACTCAGCTGTGGTGGCGCGCATTAAGATTCTTTCGAACATGCGTCTCGATGAGAAGCGCAAACCTCAAGACGGCCGCTTCTCCGCCAAAGTGGGCGACCGCAAGGTGGACTTCCGTGTCTCAACCTTCCCGACGTACTACGGGGAGAAGGTCGTGATGCGTATTCTTGACCAATCACGCGGGTTGCTCTCGCTCGACAAAATGGGCTTCTCTGAGACTAATCTCGCGATGATCAAGCGCGCAATCGAGAAGCCGTATGGCCTTATCCTCATCTCTGGTCCGACAGGCTCCGGTAAGTCGACAACGCTTTATGCGATGTTGAACGAGGTCGACCGCGCTCACAAGAACGTGCTCTCGCTGGAAGACCCGGTGGAGTATTCGATTGACGGCGTCTCACAATCCCAAATCCAGCCGGAGATCGACTATACATTTGCCACCGGTCTCCGCACCACCTTGCGCCAAGACCCCGACATCATCATGGTCGGAGAGATCCGCGACAAGGAAACGGCTTCACTTGCGATCCAGGCGGCACTCACAGGCCACTTGGTCTTCTCGACGATTCACACCAACAACGCGATCGGTGTTATCCCGCGTTTGATCGACATGGGTGTTGACCCGTATCTCATCGCGCCTACCTTGGTGCTTGCGATGGCGCAGCGCTTGGTGAGACGCTTGGCTCCAGGAGAAGGGAAGCCGGTCAAAGTTGAGGACTCGATTAGGGTCATGATCGACAAGGAGTTCGCTGACTTACCAGAAGAGATTAAGAAGACGTTGCCACTTACAGGAGACTTCTGGGAGCCGGTGCCGACGAAGGAATTCCCAACGGGTATGACTGGTCGCGCCGCGGTGACGGAAGTCTTTGAGATGGATCATACGATTGAGGCGGCCATCCTTGCGAATGCTACTGAGCCTGAACTCTATAAAGTGATCCGCCAGAAGGGGATGCTCACAATGAAGGAGGACGCCATTATCAAGGCTTTCCAGAAAGTTATTCCGTTTGAGGAAGTGAATACGTTATAATAATAGAAATTATTTTCATGCCCCAGGAAACATTACTCAACGAACTCGTGGATGTCATGGTCAAGGAAAATGCTTCCGACCTCCATCTCTCTGAAGGCCGCCCGCCAGTGATCCGCGTCTCTGGGTTCCTCATCCCACTCGCTAAGTTTGCCAT
>CAZBQU010000004.1:23343-25306 GCA_964494215.1 uncultured Candidatus Saccharibacteria bacterium
AGGGATGCTCTCCGTCATGATGCCCGTCTCGGCGAAGGCTGAGTATGACGCCGCGAAAGAAATTAACTTCGCATGGTCGAGTAAGGGAGACCGCCGTTTCCGCTGCAGCGCCTACATGGCCTTGGGTCGTACACATGTCGCCATGCGTCTCATCTCAAACGCGGTGAAAACGCTTGATGAGCTTGGCTTGCCACCTATTCTCGCTTCCTTTGCGACGAGACAACAGGGCTTCTTCCTTGTGGTGGGGCCGGTCGGTGTCGGCAAATCGACAACGCTCGCCGCGCTTATCGAGACAATCAACAACGAACGCCTTGAGCACATCATCACGATCGAAGATCCAGTGGAATACCTCTTTACACCAAAGAAGGCCATGATCGATCAGCGTGAGGTAAAGATGGACACACCAGACTTCCACACGGCTTTGAAGGGGGTCTTCCGTCAGGATGCAGACATTGTCATGATCGGAGAAATGCGTGATCCGGAAACAATCTCGACTGCGGTCACTGCCGCTGAGACGGGGCACCTCGTCTTCTCGACCTTGCACACCAACACCGCGGCGCAGACGATTGACCGTATCATCGACTCCTTCCCAGCACAGGCGCAGGATCAGATCCGCCTTCAGTTGTCAGGTTCTCTTCTCGGCATCTTCTCGCAGCGCCTCGTCCCACGTATTTCTGGAGGACTCATCCCTGCAGTTGAACTTCTTATCAACAACAACGCCGTCGCGAATCTTATCCGTGAGAAGCGCACGCATGAGATCAGCTCGGTCATCGAGACGAGCTCGGGTGAGGGGATGATCGACCTTAACCGCTCACTTGTCGAACTTGTTCGCAAAGGAGAAATTACCGTCGAGAATGCCTTCCAGTTCTCCGCGAACCCGAAGACTCTCGAGCGCATGCTGTAAGATACGTACTATATGCTTTTCAATTATCACGCACTGGAGAATTCGGGGAGAGAGGCAGCCGGCTCGATTGACGCCGTTTCTCTTGATGTGGCGGTCGGCTCTCTTCAGAAACGCGGTCTCGTTATTGTTTCGATAGAGCCAGCTGAGCATGAGCCGTGGTACGCGAAGTTCTCCTTTGGCGGTAGTGTTTCGAACAAGGACATCGTGCTCTTGTCGAAGCAGATGGCCACGCTCTTTGAAGCTCAGGTCTCGCCGCTTAAAATTTTCATGCTTTTGTCGGGAGAGACGGAGAACCTTACCTTGAGGAAGAGTTTGGAGCAGGTGGTCGCCGATATTCAGGGAGGAGCCACTATCTCTAAGGCTCTCTCGAAGCACCCGAGTATTTTCTCTGACTTCTACGTGAACATGGTGAAGTCCGGTGAAGAAACAGGGAAGTTGAATGAAACCTTCAACTATCTCGCCGAACACCTCGACCGCAACTACGAGGTTGTCTCCAAGGTAAAGAACGCCCTGATCTACCCTGCATTCGTTGTCACAGTTTTCCTTGCTGTCATGGTGCTCATGTTTACCGTCATCATCCCGAAGATCGGCGAAATCATTACTGAAAGTGGGCAAGAGGTGCCGTTCTACACAAAGATTGTTTTCGCTCTCAGTGATTTCCTTATCAACTACGGCTTTATCCTTGTCGCCGCGCTCATTGTCCTTGGGTACTTTGTCTTCAGATATTTGCGTACCCCAGCTGGTATGTCCGCGTGGTCTGAGTTCAAGCTTGAGATTCCGTACTTTGGCGACCTCTACCGCAAACTCTACCTCTCGATCATTGCCGACAATATGAACACGATGATTCTCTCCGGTATCCCGATGGTGAAGGCGATTGAGGTGACGGGCGCCATTATCGAGAACGATACATATAAAGGAATCATGAACTCGGCCGTTGAAGAGGTGAAGGGTGGTCGGGCTTTGTCGCAATCCTTAGGAGAGCATCCTGAGATTCCAAGCATGTTGACGCAGATGATTAAGGTCGGCGAAGAAACGGGCGAGCTTGGTAAAATCTTCCGC
>CAZBQU010000005.1:0-7303 GCA_964494215.1 uncultured Candidatus Saccharibacteria bacterium
CTCTCTGGGGTCTCTCCTTCAGATTTAATCGTTGTAAATCCTGCTCAATAACCGGATGCCTCAGTTTATCCGTCTCGGATACTTCCTTGCGTGGTGCCAAGTGCGCCGAGCGAACAAGTGGACCACGGCCCTCATCATCTTCGTGATGACGCTTACATTCTTGAACTTGGTCGTCGTCTCGGGGATTCTCGTCGGGTTGATTGAGGGTGCTGTTGAAGCGAACAAAGAGTTCTACACATCTGACATCATCATCTCGCGATTGAACAAGAAGGATTTCATCGAACAGACGCCAACAGTTATCAATATTTTGAACTCCATGCCGGAGGTGGCGGCCATTTCTCCGCGCTACTTGGGCTCAGGCCGCATTGAAGCGAACTACAAAACAGCGGCCAAGGAAGAGGAGATCGACTCCGCGGGTGCCTCCTTTGCGGGCATTGACCCTATTGCAGAGAACAACCTGACCGGTGTTTCTAAGTTCGTCATTGCCGGAGAATATCTGGAACCAGGTGACTACGATCAAGTGCTTATCGGTGCATATCTTCTTAAAGAATATTTTCCTGTTGAGTCCTCAGCCATTCAAACCTTATCCAATGTGCATGTGGGCGACAAGGTGCGTATTACAGTGGGCGACATCCAGCGAGAGATGACGATCAAAGGCATCATCCAGTCCAAGGTGGATGAGATTTCTTATCGCGCCTACTTTGTCGACACACAATTTCGCGATCTCGTCGGTCGTACTGACTACAACGTGGGGGAGATTTCCGTGCGTCTCAAGGAAGGGGTGGACCCTATTGTGATCAAGGAGGCTCTTCTTCGTAGTGGCGTCGGCCAGTATGCCAAGGTACAAACCTTTGAGGATGCTCAGCCGAAATTCCTCTTGGACATCAAGAACACCTTCGCCCTCTTGGGCAACATGATTAGCTCGATTGGTTTGGTTGTCGCCTCAATCACAATCTTTATCGTCATCTTCATTAACGCCATCACGCGCCGCAAATTTATCGGTATCTTGAAGGGGGTGGGCGTCTCCGGTCGCACGATCGAAGTTTCCTACGTCTTCCAATCCTTCTTCTACGCTGCGATGGGCTCGGGGATTGGCCTCGTTCTTCTCTACGGCTTCCTGCAGCCCTTTATCACCGCGCACCCTATCAACTTCCCATTCTCGGACGGCATCCTCGTGGCGCCTCTCAATGGCACGATGATCAAAGTCTCTATCCTCGTCCTCACAACTGTCATTGCGGGCTATATTCCCGCGCGCATGATTGTGCGGAAGAACACGCTCGACTCTATCCTTGGTCGTTAGTTCGACTACGCTCACTATAAATAACCACTTTATGAACCTCATTGAAGTAAAAAATTTGAAAAAGAGTTTCAAAGACGGAGAGAAAGAAACTCACGTATTGAAAGGTATCGACTTTGTCGCGAAGGAAGGCGAATGGATCTCCATCATGGGTCGCTCTGGAGCGGGGAAGTCGACGTTCATGTATCAGATCTCCCTTCTCGATGATCCAACCTCCGGCGAGATCAAAGTTTTCGGCCAAGATACTCACACCATGACCGCAGATGAGAAGACGTCCTTCCGTTTGAATGAGTTGGGATACGTCTTCCAAGACTACGCACTTCTCCCAGACCTTACTGCAACTGAGAACGTCGCCGTGCCGCTTATGATGCAGGGCAAAAGTAAGGAGGAGGCCTACAAACAAGCTCGCGCGTCACTCGAGCGAGTAGGGTTAGGGCATCGCTTGGACAATCTCCCTGCGCAGATGTCTGGTGGCGAACAGCAGCGCACCTCCATTGCCCGCGCCTTGGCTCACAAACCACGCATCCTCTTTGCGGATGAGCCGACCGCGAACCTCGACAACGAATCCTCAAAGACCGTTATGCAGCTCTTTAAACAAGTTCACGATGATGGCCAGACGATCATTATGGTGACTCATGAAGAAGACTACAGTAAGTTCGCCGAGCGAATTGTGCGCCTGGATGACGGGCAAATTGTCAGTGGGCATAAATAAAACCGCGCGACAGGAGTCACGCGGTTCATAATGATCTATCTGTCTAGAAGGATTGCTCTTGGCATGTGATGGTGTTCGCCTTGCATGCGGGCATTTGCACTTGGTGAAGTTCCTCAAGCGCATCATGCGCAGCGTTGCGTTCCTCATCTCCGATTTCGAAATGACGATGCGCGCTCCAGTTGCAGGCACATGACCCGAAGAGGGTCGCATAGCCCATTTCCCCGACACCGAGAAGACAGCCTTCTATGTCTGCCAAGATCGCCTGAGCACCAACGGTAGGGTCAATCTCGAACCCTCCCACCACTGCCAATTCTCCGGCAGCGAGCATTTCCAGAAGTTGCTGCTCCGACAAGAACGCCATTGACTCAATTGTGCGCTTCCGATCCCAAGCTGCAACTCGGGCGATGAATTCCTCTGCTTTAACCGCAGGCAGCGCCTCGTTGCACTGGAATACTTCCTGTCCGTTGGCCGCCACAACCTTACTTGCCCAGTCATGTTCAACTTTCCATGGAAGTGGGTGGGTGAGCAGGATGTGCGGCAGGAAGGTGTCGAGTAAGAAAGCTTCATCCATCTGTCAGTTCCTCCAAAAGGGTCATTTCTGCCTTGAACCTAGCAAAGTTCGCTCAGAAAGTCCAAACGATCTAGGAAAGCTTTACATGTGGATAACTCATGTGGTATAGTGGGAGCAATGTAAGTTTCTCGTAGGTGAACCCTTCGAAGAACCGCCCGGCGCTTACAGGAATTACTATAGGCCGGGCATTAGTTTAAAGTTAAATGACAACCAAGTTGTACGTCGGTGGCATTCCTTACACCTCGACTGAAGCAGGTCTCGGAGAAGCTTTCTCCAAGGCAGGCAACGTCGTCTCGTCCGCTATCATTATTGATCGCATGACGGGTCGCTCGAAGGGTTTCGGTTTCGTCGAAATGTCGACGGCCGAGGAAGCTCAGAAGGCAATTGATATCTTCAATGGCCAGGACTTCGAAGGACGCAAGCTCACTGTTAACGTTGCTCGCCCACTCGAGCCTCGTAACAATGATCGCCGCCCGATGTAATCTCCTCCTTCCGTAAGGAAGGTCGCAAAAGCTCCCTTCGGGGAGTTTTTGTTTTGCGTAAGTAACTATTGACTTATCATATATAACATGATATTATTAGAGATGGAGGTCTTGTGAAGAGATTTTTGATTTTGTTCATTTCAGCAATGTCGGTTGTTACCTCGGCTCAAGGCGAAATCCGCCCTATCGAACTCCCGTCTTTCGTGAGTGACACGATACGCGACATCAACAACCGAGCTCGTGTCCGCCGCATTGATTCCTTGATGATCTTTGCCCGGACGGATCGTCAAGAGACAACCAGCTACTACGGCACCACGATTGTCGAGTGCGGCGATGGGAAAGGGAAGGCGAAGACTCACTTCATCTACTCAACGCAGCATTCTTCAATTGAGAAGCTGCTCAGCTTCGTCGACGGTAGAGGGGCTAAGCAACTTGAAGCCTTCTTAAGAATCATTCAAGAAGCGGCTTATGGTTGCGGTGCTTACCCGGAGCGCTTTGTTGAGGTTGGTCTGCCTCGCCAAAAAGACTACATGGAGCTGACCTTTACAGAGGTCACTCGAACTCGTTTCGAAGCACTCAAGTGAATCACCTATGCCCGTCAGCACATGCTGGCGGGCACCTTTGTTATATAATTCATTGTTATGAACAGATTCAAAGCAATTTTGCTTTCCTTTATCGGCTTTCTTCTCATTATTTGGTCTTTCTATACGGTATTGCACAAGCCTGCCCCAGCGAAATACCAAGAGGTGACGGCGCATACCATCCGAGTGGGGGAATACGTCCTTCCGATTGAGCTTGCGGATACAGCCGAAGAGCGTGAGCAAGGCTTTTCTGGTCGAGAGAAGCCTCTGAGCGGCCATGGGATCCTTTTCGCCTTCGAACGGCCGGGTGCGTACGGCTTTTGGATGAAGGATATGCGCTTCACGCTCGATATTATTTGGATTGATGCGGACTGGCAGGTGGTTGGTGTGACGAGAGGTGCCGCACCAGAAAGTTTCCCTCAGCTCTTCTATCCAGAAACGCTCGTCAAGTACGTTTTGGAGCTTCCGACAGGGGATGCGGATCTTTTCAATATTGACGTTGGGACCGCACTGTATCTTGATCGCTAAAAGGGGAGTTATCCACTACTGAGTGGGGTCAAATTTGTATAAAATTTGTGGAACAAACATTAGCCATGTTCCAACCATCACTCATGCAAATTCAAATCACCAAGCGCGACGGTACGAAGGAGCCCTTTAACGCCGATAAGATCAACCGCTCGATCGAACGCGCCGCCAAAGGCCTCTTCGACCCCATCTCCAAGGCGATTCAAGTTGCAACAGAGACTCGGTTGACACTCTTCGATGGCATTACAACACAGGAAATTGACCAGGCGACAGTGAGTGCCGCCATCCAGAACATCAAAGATGACCCAGAATACGGCAAAATCGCGACTCGTCTCCTCTCGAAGATCATCAACAAGGCCGCCTTGGGCGAATATGACGAAGACAACACTGAAGACCTCCGCGTGAAGCATGAGGCGTACTTCCCGAAATATGTGCGCGAAGCAGTCGCCGCCGGTCGCTTGGATAAACGCATGGTGGAGAAGTTCGATTTGGAAACTCTCGCCCACAGCATGGACCTCACCCGCGATGAACTCTTTGATTACACAGGCCTCTCAACCCTTTCAAGTCTCTATCTCTTGAAGGATGAGATGAAGAATAAGTATTTGGAGACCCCACAGATCTTCTGGATGCGTATTGCCATGGGCCTTTCATACAACGAAGCCGACCCGACACTCTGGGCCAAGCGCTTCTACGACAAGATGAGCACCTTGAACTACATTCCAGGCACATCTACCAACCTTGGTGCCGGCACGACGCACCCCGCGCTCTCCAACTGCTTCCTCATGGAGGTGCATGACGACATGGCTCACATCTCAAAGTCTGTTGCCGACGTCATGATGCTCTCGAAGGGCTCTGGCGGTCTTGGAGTAGCTCTCACGAAGCTGCGCGCTACGAATTCTCCGCTCAAGTCGAACAACGGCCTCTCTTCAGGACCCACTCCGTTCGCGAAGATCATGGACGTGGCTATCCACGCCATTATGCGAGCCGGCAAGCGTCGCGGCGCCCTTTGCTTCTACATGGAGAACTGGCACCTCGACTTCCCGGAATTCATCGACTGGAAGCACAATGCTGGCGATGACCATATCCGTATGCGTACGGCGAACACGGCGGCCTACATTTCTGACGAATTTATGAACCGAGTGAAGCTTGAGCAGGATTGGTACCTATTCGATCCAGCTGAGACTGCTGATTTGAACGAACTCTATGGTGCCGCTTTCTCCGAGCGCTATAACCAATACGTGGACATGGCCAACAGAGGGGAGATCCGCATGTTTAAGAAGTTGTCTGCCAAGGAACTTTATAGGAAAATGCTCGTCTCGCTTCAGACCACCTCCCACCCATGGCTTGTGTGGAAAGACTCCATCAATGTTCGTGCTTTGAACAACAATACGGGCACGATTCACATGTCGAATTTGTGCACGGAGATCACTCTTCCACAAGACAAGGACAATATCGCCGTCTGCAACCTTGCTTCGATCAATCTCGCGGCCCACGTTTCGAACAAAGAGATCAAGTGGCAACGTTTGGAAGAATCCACTCGTCTTGCAGTGCGCCAGCTCGACAACCTCGTCGACATCAACATTCTTCCGATTCCGGAAGCCATCAAGTCCGACCATGAGAACCGCGCTATCGGTTTGGGCGTCATGGGTCTTGCCGATGTTTTGGAACAGTTCGGCATGTCGTATGACTCGCCGCACGCATGGGACTTCACTGATCGCGTCTTCGAATTTATTTCGTATATGGCAATCGATGAATCCGCAAACCTCGCGAAAGAGCGCGGCTCGTATCCCAACTTCGCAGGTTCCGGCTGGTCTCAGGGCTTAGTGCCGATCGACACAGTTAACCGCCTCGAGGAAGAGCGCGGACAAGTTCTCTCTGTGGCTAAAGAAAGTAAGCATAAAGGGCTCGATTGGGATGTTCTGCGCACCAAGGTGAAGCAGGGGATGCGCCACGCCACACTTATGGCCGTCGCTCCGAATGCGACGATCGGACTTGTTGCCGGCACCGTCCCTGGTATGGACCCGCGCTTCGCTCAAGTCTTCTCGAGGAACACCCTTTCCGGCAAGTATCTCGACATCAACACGAATCTTGTGAAGGACTTAAAGAACTTAGGTCTCTGGGAATCCGTCGGTCCAAAGATTATTGAGAAGCAGGGAGACATTTCTCTCATCGAAGAGATTCCTGACTATCTTAAGCAGATTTACAAAACATCTTTCACCACGTCGCCATACGCCTTCATTGAAGTGGCGGCACGCGCACAGAAGTGGGTCGACCAAGCTATCTCAAGAAATATGTATCTTGAGACGCGTGACATTGACGAGACGATGCAAATCTACACCGCCGCGTGGGATAAGGGGGTGAAGACGACTTATTACCTCCACATGAAGCCTCGTCACACAGCCGAACAGTCAACGGTGAAGGTCAACAAATCAGAGATGACAGGTAAACGCGGCTTCGGCGCTATTGGTGAGCGTGCCGAAGATGCAGGTCAGATCGTCTTTAGAGAAGAGCCGAAGCAAGAACCAATGCCACTTCAAACTCCTCCCCGTGTGCCGGAACCGGTCGCAGAGGTCCCAGCTCCTGAGCCTGTAGTGATTGCGCCGGAAGTACAGGTGGAGATGCCCGTTGCTGAAACGATGCCGGCTGTCGAAGCAGTAGCGGCTCAAACTCCAGCCAAACCCAAGGTGACGATCCACGGACCAGAAGATCCGCAGGACGCGTTACTCTGCGAGAGTTGCCAGTAGTACACTATGTGTAGAAAGTATTAGTAGATTAGTATTAATTTGTAAATTAAAACTCTATGGCTCTCATCGGCAAACCGACTCCGGACGACATGAATCTCCACCCCATTCGCTACAAATGGGCTTACGACCTCTACACACAGGCCGTCCGCAATACGTGGTTCCCGCATGAGATCGCCCTTCAGGACGACCTCCAAGACTGGGCGCGCATGACGGAAGACGAGAAGCACGCGGTGACCTTCCTTATGGCCTTCTTTAACCCAGCAGAGCTCATCGTCAACCGCTCCATCGCCTTGGGGATCTATCCGTATCTCAAATCTCCGGAATGTCATCTCTATCTCGCGAAGCAAATGTGGGAAGAGGCCAATCACTGCGTTTCCTTTGAGTACGTGCT
>CAZBQU010000005.1:7313-22545 GCA_964494215.1 uncultured Candidatus Saccharibacteria bacterium
CGACAAGGAGAAGATCTTCAACCTCCATCTCGATGTGCCCTCCATGGTTGCCAAAGAAGCCTACATCAACCGATTCATGTCACGTATGACCGACAGCTCGCTCGATATCACGAGCGCTGAAGGAAAGAAGGACTTCGTAAGGAACCTGGTCGCAACAAATCTCGTTATGGAAGGGATCTGGTTCTACTCCGGCTTCATGGTCGTGCTCTCATTCCGCCAGAGAAACCAGCTCAAAAACTTCAGCTCGATGATCAACTGGGTTATCCGCGACGAATCACTCCACTTGAAGTTCGGGATTAACCTCGTACACACCGTTCTGGAAGAAAATCCGGAGATTCTCACTCAAGAATTCGCCGATGAAATCAGGAACCTCGTTATTGAAGGTGTTGATCTCGAAACGACGTACAACAGAGACCTCTTCCCGAACGGGATCTTGGGCTTAAACGCTGACTATGTGAACCAGTACGTGCAATACGTCGCTGACCGTCGCCTCGAAGAGCTTGGTCTGCCGAAGCACTACAACGTGACGAACCCAGCTAAATGGATGGGTACTGCGACCGACGTCTATGAACTCGTGAACTTCTTCGAAAACCAGAACACGAGCTACGAGGTGAACGTCCATGCCCATGGCAAGAAGAAAGAGGAAACACCTACGTAACTTAGTGATACAATTCAGTAATCATGATTAAAGTCGCAATCAACGGTGGAGGAAGGATCGGTAGAGCGTTTTATAAACTCGTCGCAGCACACCCTGAGATCAAAGTGGTTGCGGTGAACGACTTGGGCGACCGCGCCAACTTCGAGTACCTCTTGAAGCACGACACCGTCTACGGTACATGGGGAGGAGTCTTCGAAGGCGAATACTTGCAGGAAAAGGACCCCGCCAAGCTCCCATGGAAAGCGCTCGGCATCGATGTTGTGATCGAAGCAACAGGTTTCTTCACCGAGTTTGAGAAGGCGCAGGCTCACATCACCGCTGGTGCCAAGCGCGTCATCATTACTGCTCCGAGCAAGGGCGAAGGCGCCACCGTTCTCATGGGTATTAACGAGGAGAAGCTCTCAACGTGCGCCGTGAGCTCGAATGCTTCATGCACAACGAACGCCGCCTCTCCGCTTATCGCCATTCTCGATGAAGCTCTAGGGATTGAGAAGGCACTCTTGAACACCACTCATGCATATACCGCGACCCAGGCTTTGATCGACGGCCCTGCCAAGAAAGGCTTCCGTGAGGGGAGAGCGGCTGCGCAAAACATCATTCCGTCTTCCACCGGCGCTGCTCAGGCTGTCGCGAAGGCCTTCCCAAAGCTCGAAGGACTCTTCGATGGTATCTCTGTGCGCGTCCCGGTCCCAGCCGGCTCACTTGTCGACATCACTTTTATTTCCAAGAAAGAAACGACCAAGGAAGAAGTGAATGCTTTATTGAAACAGGCCGCTCAGAGTGATCGCTGGAAGAAGATCTTCACCGTTACCGAAGAGGAACTTGTTTCCTCCGACATCCTCGGCAGCACGTATGCTTCGATCGCAGACCTCGAGTTCACCCGCGTCGTTGGCGGCAACTTGGTGAAGGTCATGGCCTGGTATGACAACGAAATGGGGTATACCCATACGTTGGTGACGCATGTCGAGAAGATTGCGGAGAATCTTAAATAAAGAAGCGCGATCTTATCCCCAGTTTTTGCAGAGGTCTAACCTCTGCACCGACACATTCTTATGACTAAAGCTAAAATCGCTCTTGCTACCACAATCTTTTTACTCGCATGTGCCTTTTTGCCAATATATAAAGGGCCTCTTCAGTGTGGCGTTGTACCACCTTGTTGGAATGAGAGAGTGAATCTCATTGAGAAAATAACAACCTCCGGACTCTTTAAGAAAATATTTAACGATAAATCAGGGCGCCTTACTCCTATTACATTAGCGGAAGTTGCGCGTTACAGCCCCGCAGACGCAGGGGGCATGGTCCTGACATCGGGAGAGCTTGTCGGCATCACGACAAATGATATTAATCCCTCTTCAATCACACTCGTTCTTTCTGATAGAAAAGGTGCGTACGTTCTTGTCACATATGCGCATGCTATGGATGGGTATTTCCTTCCTATAATAAAGGAATTCAAGATGCACGACTGGATTGTTGTAGAAGGGATGCCGAGCTTCGTCGAAGGTGTATTGGCACACACATCATCAGGCGTCCACATTGAAACAGTGGGTGTCCCCGCCGAGGAAAAGACTCGCTTCGGCATGATGAGCGCCATGGTAATAAGAAAAGCACAATGAAAATATTTATCGGATCAGATCACGCTGGGTTTGAACTCAAAGGGAAATTGATTCCTTTCCTCAAGGAACTTGGATATGAAGTAGAAGATAAGGGCGCCTCGAGCTATGACGCAAATGACGACTATCCTGACTTTGTAAAACCAGTAGCAGAAGCGGTTTCGCAGGATAGGGAAGCCAGAGGGGTTGTCTTGGGCGGCTCAGGCCAAGGAGAGGCGATTCAGGCTAATAGATACAAAGGTGTACGCGCTTTCGAGTACTATGGCCCAAGCCGTGGGGAAGTGGATATCATCAAAGACTCCCGAAGCCACAATAACTCAAACGTCATTTCTCTTGGTGCCCGCTTTATAACTGAGGAAGAAGCCAAGGCCGCCGTGAAGCTCTGGCTCGAAACACCATTCAGTGGTGAAGAAAGGCACGTCAGAAGGATTGCAAAGCTTGATCAATAAAACTATGCACGAAATCATCCCAGCCGTTCTCGCTCGTACTGAAGAAGAACTGAAAGAGCAGATTAAGAATTTGCCGCCGGAGATTACGTTCTTCCACTTTGATGTGCTTGAGGAAGACTTGTGGGCGGAAGCGAACCGCGACTTCGAAGTTCACCTCATGGTCGCGGAGCCAGAGAAAATTATGGACAAGTGGATCGCCCGAGGGGCCAAGCGCTTAAGTGTGCATGAAGTGAACCAGAAGCTCGCCGGATATCGTGAGCAGGCGGAAATCGGTCTCGCCGTCGTGCTCCAGAAATCGCTTGAAGAAGTGTACCCCTTCCTCGACTTTGTCGACTATGTGCATCTCATGAGTATTGCTGAGATTGGTGAGCAACATCATCCGCTCGACGAAAGGATCTTTGATAGAATTAAAGCCGTTCGTGAGAAGTTCCCAACTCTTCCCATTTCCGTCGACGGCGGCATTACGCTCGAGAATTATCAGAAACTTCTCGACTGCGGTGCCACTCGTCTTGTTGTCGGCTCTCACTTCACCGAACTATGGACCTCTCTCAAGAAAAATTAGTTACTCTAGCGGAAAAGGCGAACGCCATCCGCATCTCCATCATTGAGATGCTCCTTGAGGCGAAGTCTGGCCACACCGCAGGCCCTCTCGGCATGGCAGATATCTTCGCCGTGCTCTTTTTCCATACGCTCCGCCACAATCCGAAGAAACCTGAGTGGCCAGACCGCGACCGCTTCGTCCTCTCGAATGGACACATCTGCCCCGTCTACTACGCCACCCTCGCGCACGCCGGATATCTGCCGATTGAGGAATTGAAGACATTACGTACATTCGGCTCGCGTCTCCAAGGCCACCCGCATCGTGCCTTCCTCCCACTCCTTGAGACGAGTTCCGGCCCTCTTGGCTCCGGCCTCTCGCAAGCTGTCGGCATGGCTCTCGCTGACCGCATTGACCGAGGTATCGCGAACGAGCGACGCATCTACTGCTTCCTCTCTGACGGCGAGCTCGAAGAAGGGCAGAGCTGGGAAGCCGCCATGCTCGCGGGCAAAGAGAAACTCTCTAACCTCGTAGCGGTTGTCGACCGAAATAGTATTCAGATCGACGGCTACACAGAGGACGTCATGCCGCTCGAATCTCTCTCCGACAAATGGCGAGCATGGAACTGGCATGTCATTGAGATCGACGGCCACAACCTCGAAGAGATAGCTGATGCCTTCGAAGCCGCGAAAGGCATCTTCGAGAAGCCAACAGTTATCATCGCTCACACCATCCCCGGCAAAGGTGTGGCAGAGTTCGAACGGGACTATCGCTGGCACGGCAAACCGCCGAACAGAGAAGAAGCAGCCATGGCCCTCAGAGAACTTCGCACGCTCGGTGGTAAAATTAGATCCGAACACGAATAAGCCATGCTCAACCCTGCGCAAAAATTAAATAAAAAGGTGCTCGACGCGGATGTCGAGCAGGTGCCAATTCGTAAAGGCTTCGGAGAAGGTTTGGTGATCGCGGGAGAAGCGGATGCTCGCGTCGTCGGTCTTTGCGCGGATCTCACGGAGTCGACTCAGATGCACCTCTTTAAAGAAAAGTTCCCGAAGCGCTTCGTCCAAATGGGCGTCGCCGAGCAGAACCTCGCCTCCGTCGCCTCTGGCATGGCTGCGATGGGAAAGATTCCCTTCATCTCTTCGTACGCCATGTTTTCTCCCGGTCGAAACTGGGAACAAATCCGCACGACGATCGCGTACAATGACCGACCTGTAAAGATTGCCGGCTCTCACGCGGGTGTTTCCGTAGGCCCTGACGGTGGTACGCACCAAGCGGTTGAAGACATCGCACTCACGCGCGTCATCCCAAATATGATCGTCATCTCTCCTTGTGACGCCCTCGAAGCGAAGCGGGCCACTATTGCCGCAGCAGCCACTAATACTCCGGTCTACATCCGTCTCGCTCGCGAGAAGACGCCCGTCATTACCACGGAGAAAACTCCTTTCCAAATCGGCCGCGCCGAAGTGTATTGGGAGAGCGAGAACGCGCAGGCAGGAATCATCGCCACGGGCGCCCTCGTGCACAAGGCGCTCGAAGCCGCGCAAGAGTTAGAGAAAGAGGGCGTCGCCGTTGAAGTCTTGAACCTCGCGACCGTGAAGCCTCTCGACGAAGCGGCTATCCTCGAGTTCGCCAAACGCAATAAGAGAATTGTCACCGTTGAAGAACACCAAGTCGCAGGCGGCATGGGTTCCGCGGTCGCAGAATACCTCGCCGAACACTATCCCGTGCCAATGCGTTTCGTCGGTATTCGTGATGAATTCGGCCAGTCCGGCACACCAGAAGAACTTCTCACTCACTTCGGCCTCGACACGGAAGGAATCAAAAAAGCGGTAAAGCAGATTTTGAAAAAGTAGGTTAAAACCCAGCTGGGGCGCTCTTTATATACTCCGCAATTTTCTCTTTATTCAAAAGTCCTTTCTGAGCGCCCACGTACTGAACGACGGACATTGAGTTCACCGCGCCCCACTTGAGAGCTGTCGGGAGGTCATGGCCCAAAGCCAGAGCAGCTACAGTCGTTGAAGAAAAGGCGTCACCCGCGCCAGTGCGCTCAAGTGGAGGCTTCGGATCAGGATATGGGAGCTGCGTATATGTCTCCTTGCCGTCGAAGGCATAGGCGCCCTTGGGGCCATCCGTAATCACGACCGTCTTTGGCCCGAGGGCATGCACCCTTTTCAAAAGTTCATTCACTCCTAAGGTTTGCATTCCAAGAATCTCTCCCGCCTCCTCAACATTACAGAAGAAGATGTCCGTGCGAGCATATATTTCTTTCAGAGCTTCTACACCGAAGGTAATTTGGAAGATGCCAGGCTGGAAGGCGAGCTTCGTCTCAGGGTGTTCACGAAGAAAGGCGGCAATCTCCATATGAAATGGAAGCGAATTCTCACCGAGCGACGTGAGATAGAGCCAGGCTGGCGCCGCCATCTTTGGCAAGGTGTAGGGGAAGTGGCTGTGCTTCTGAAGGATCGTGCGCTCGTCTTCGTACCAGAGAACGTAGTGGTAATTCGTCTCCAACCCGTCATGTGCCTTCACAAACTTCGTTGAGACACCTTCTTGCTTCAAGCGCTCGATACATTTAGCCCCGTTCGCATCACTGCCCACGTTTGCCACCAAAGCACTTGGGAGGCCGAGTCGACGGGCAGCAACGGCAGCGTTACTCGCATTCGCCACGGCGGGAATTTCTATCGCAGACTCAAAAGGAACTTTCGCAGCGGCGGGCAGAGAGACGGTGCCCTTGTCTTTGTCGAGAACGGCGTGCGCTTCTTTACCCAAGCGGATGAACGCGTCTATCGTTGTTTCGCCAATCGCGAGAAAGTCATTCATGAAAGAAATTATATCATGCTAAAATAATGCACATGAAAACGCTCCGAGATTGGCTCGCATGGGCAGAAGAAAAGCAGGTAGCAATCGGACACTTCAATATCTCCGACTCTGAAGGTTTCCACGCCGTCGTCTCCGCCGCCGAAGCACTCAGTGTCCCAGTCATCATCGGCGTCTCCGAGGGTGAGCGCTCATTCCTCGGCGTCGCAGAAATTCGCGCACTCGTTTCCGTTGCTCAGAGCAAGGGCCTCCCGGTCTTCCTCAATGCCGACCACACGTACACCATCCCAGCTTCAATGGAAGCAGTGGACCAGAAGTTTGACGCTCTCATCATCGACGGCGCGGAGAAGCCTTTTGCTGACAATGTCATGATGACGGCAGAAGTTGTGCACTATGCTCGCGCGCATCATCCGGGCATGTTGGTAGAAGGTGAGTTGGGCTTCATCGGCCAAGGCTCATCTCTCCACGACGAGATCCCCGAAGGCATCTCGGAAGAAACGCAAACGACTCCCGAGGACGCGGTGGAATTTATTAAGCAAACCGGCGTTGATCTCTTTGCGCCTTCCGTGGGGAACATCCACGGCCTCATCAGAACCGGCGAACCGAAGTTGAACATCCCACGCATCCAAGCTATTGCACGCGTTGCGAAGGTTCCTCTCGTCCTCCACGGCGCTTCGGGCAATACGGATGAAGATATTACGGCAGCCATCGCAGCTGGTGTGCGCATCGTCCACATCAACACCGAACTGCGCGTCGCCTACAAAGAAGGGATCAAGAAGTCCGTCATGTCTTCCGACGAAGTTGCTCCGTACAAATTTATGGCAGAAGGCGTGGAAGCGATGAAGGAACTCGTTACAGCTAAACTTAAAGTCTTTAATGGACTCTAATCTCCTCACACGAGACAAGGCGACGCTTGAAACATACTCGACCGATGCGAGCCTCTTTAAGATAGAGCCAGAAGCCGTGGCCTTTCCGAAAGATGCCGAGGAGTTGAAGAAGCTTGTGGCATATGCGAAGGAGCACAAGTCCTCTCTTACGATGCGCGCGGCCGGGACCGACATGAGCGGTGGCCCGTTGAATACGGGGATTATCGCCGACACGACGCGGTTTATGAATAGAATTGGAGAGATTACCCGCGGAGACAAAGGATTATCCTCCGTAACAGTAGAACCAGGCGCTTTCTACCGAGACTTCGAGAAGAAAACCTTGGCACAAGGGCTCCTCTTGCCTTGTTACCCAGCCTCTAAGGATCTCGCGGCTTTAGGAGGGATGGTGGGGAACAACTGCGGCGGGGAATTATCACTCCGCTACGGGAAGATGGAAAACTTCGTCATTGAGTCGAAATATATTTTCTCCGACGGGAACGAATACGTCGTGAAGCCGCTCACCGGCAGCGAACTCGACGCGAAAATGGCGGAGGACACCTTTGAAGGTCGCCTCTATCGAGACCTCGTGACGCTCATCTGGCACAACAAGGAAGTGATTAAGGCAGCCAAGCCCAATGTGTCAAAAAATTCCGCCGGCTACTTCCTCTGGAACGCTTGGGATGGTCGCACCTTCGACTTGAACAAAATTCTCACCGGCGCCCAAGGCACACTCGGCCTCATGACGGAAGCGACACTCTCCCTCGTGCCGCAGAAAACGCATCACGATCTTATCGCCGTCTTTCTCTCCTCGTGGGATACGTTGCCGAAGGTGGTGAACGCCATTCTCCCGCACCAGCCGGAAAGCTTGGAGACCTTTGATAAAGAAACGATCAAGCTCGGCCTACGCTTCTTCCCTGAGATTGCGCGAAAGGCTCATACCAATATCTTCTCCTTCCTCTTTAAGTTCTTGCCAGAAGCTCTCCTCGGTCTCCGAATGGGCGGCCTCCCGGAAATTATTATCTTGATCGAGATCGCCGAAGCTTCTCCTCAAGAAGTCGAAGGTAAACGCGAAGCACTTCTTAAAACCCTAAGTGATTTGAATGTTCTTCATCGTTCGATCACCAAGGACAGCGAGGAAGAGAAGTTCTGGATCGTACGCCGAGAATCCTTCAACCTCTTACGCCATCACGCGAGCGGGAAGCGCACAGTGCCGCTTATCGACGACTTCTGCATTCCGCCCGAACGCGTTCCTGAAGCTTTGCCAGAGATGAAGGCTCTCCTTGAGAAATACGGCATCAAAGTAAACATTGCCGGTCATGCTGGAGAAGGGAACTTCCATATCATTCCTCTCATGGATCTCACGCTCGCAAGTGAACGTGAGAAGCTTCTGCCTGTGGCCAACGCTTTCTATGACCTCGTCGCAAAGTACAAAGGCACAACAACAGGGGAGCACAACGATGGCATCGTCCGCACCCCTTTTCTTTCCAAAATATATTCCCCAGAAGTGCTCGATCTCTTTACTCAAGTGAAAAATATCTTTGATCCCGAGAACATCTTTAACCCCGGGAAGAAGGTCAACGGCTCTCTTACAGACTTCGAGCGATACTTGACAAATAGGTAGTAGTATGCTAAGCTATAGGATAGGAACGTGGAACCCCGCCTCACGGCAGGTTTCCTCCACGTGGAGACTGTATGAACAAGAACGCCAAGAAAGCGCGTCTGAAGGCCCGCAAGCTCCTCGCGAAGAACCGCAAGGCCGCCATCCAAGGCGAGCAGATCGCCGCCACGCTGAAGCACATCCAGAAGCGCCGCGAGAAGGGCGTGCGATACACCATCTACAACCACAAGCGAGTGCTCATCAACAACCTCGAGCGCGAACTCCTCGAGAAGCTCATGAAGGGCAGCGGCAAGATCGCGCGTCGGCTCAAGCAGATCGCCGCCTAGGTTCACGCCATGAAGATCATCGTTTGGAGCTAGTAGAAGGGCCCAGAGCAATCTGGGCCCTTTTCTTTTGCTTAAAACCTGCTAGAATACTCTTCATGCTTACCTTACAGGCCGACATCCGGGACACAAAGATCGACACAACAGACTTGAGAAAGGCGGGACACATCCCAGCCGTCTTTTATGGCAAAAAGGAAGCATCGACGCCGATTACCCTTAAGCAGACCGAATTTATGAAGGTCTGGAAAGAAGCCGGTGAATCCTCCGTCGTCACCCTCAATACCCCCCAAGGTCCAAAAGACAGCCTCATCCATGACGTGGAGATCAACTCCGTCACGGGTATCCCGACTCACGTAGACTTCTACGTCTTCGAAGCCGGCCACAAAGTGGAAGTTTCTCTCCCTATTGAATTCGTTGGCGTTTCCGCAGCGGTCAAAGACCTCGGCGGCACTCTCGTGAAGGTTCTCCACGAACTCGCGGTTGAAGCCATGCCAAAGGACCTCCCTCACAATATTGCCGTTGATATTTCCGCTCTTGCCAATTTCGGCGACCAGATTGCTGCCAAGGACATCCCACTCCCTAAGGGTGTTGAGCTCAAGGCCAACCCAGAAGAGATGATTGTCACCGTTTCTGCTCCTCGTGAAGAGAAGGAGGAAGAAGCTGTCGTTGCACCTGATCTCTCCTCTATCGAAGTTGAAAAGAAGGGCAAGGAAGAATCTGCTGAAGGAGAGGTTGCTGAAGCCAAGGCTGAATAATCCGCCTCTGCGGAATATGTTTGTGTCTGCATTCTTCTATCACTATGAAGAAACTGCTCTTAATTTTCTTACTGTGTGCCACCAGCTTCTCGCCCTTTGCTGTGATTGCCCAAACGGCCTGCACAGGCGTAACTGCGGGTAAAACTCGCCCTCAACTTGAGGCTGAGCAAGCTGTCTGCGAGCAAGAAGCGGCTGAAGCGGCCAAAATAAAGGCATCTTTAGACCAGCAGAGTGCCTCGTATGCCAACGATGTGAAGGCTTTAACCGCGAAGATTAACGCTGCGCAGTCAAACATCAAGGCCAAGAACATCGCCATTTCAAACCTCGCGGAAGATATTAAAGATAAGGAAACGGCGATCGGCGTTCTCAATACGCGTATTGAGAAAGGGAAGCGGGCTATTGCCGAGATTTTGCGCAAAACCAACGACATCAACTCCTACTCGCTTGTAGAAGCCCTCCTCTCGAACAAAGATCTTTCCGACTTCTTCGTCGACATTGATGCCTATGCTTCAACCGAGAATGCGCTCGAAAATCTCTTCGCCGACTTGCGTGACACGCGAGCTCTCACCGAAGCGGAGAAAGCCAATTTGAATAAAAAGAAAGAAGCCGAAGCGGCCGCTCGTGCCACTATCGAAGCCGCCAAGAAAGAGGTGGAGAAGGCCAACAATGAGAAGAAGGGACTCCTTGCTGTAACCGAAAGCAATGCCAAAGGCTACGCGCAGCTTGTCGCAGACCGCCAAGCCAAGGCCGCCCAGATTCGTGCCATCCTTTTCCCACTCGTTGACTCGGGGGCTATCCCGTTCGGCACCGCACTCCAGTACGCGCAAACCGCAAGCACAAAAACGGGTGTTCGCCCAGCCCTCATCCTCGGTATTCTCCAACAGGAATCAAACCTAGGAGCAAACGTTGGCCGCTGTGTTATCACCGACCTCGCCACCGGTCAAACCAAGAACCCGACGACGGGCGCCATTTTCTCAAACGGCATCCATCCAACGCGCGACCTCCCGCTTCTCCAGAGTATTTTGAAGAATCTCGGCCGTGATCCGCTCTCGACAAAAGTTTCCTGCCCAGTTGCTGGTGTCGCAGGGTACGGCGGAGCGATGGGACCAACTCAATTCATCCCTTCTACGTGGAATCTTCTCGTGGGGAAGATTAAGGCCGCCACAGGTAAGGAAACCCCAGACCCATGGAGTCCAGCTGACGCCATTATGGCCGCGGCTATCCTCCTTCAAGGCAACGGAGCCGCCTCTGGAACAGCCGACGCCGAGCGTAATGCCGCCTGCAAGTACTATTCCGGCAAAATCTGCTCTGCCGCTACTCATATCGCTTCCTACGGCAACTCCGTCATAAAGCGTGCTGCGACTATCCAGAGCACCATGATTGACCCGTTGCAAAACCTTTAATCTCTGGTATATTTGACGAGCAATGAAAAAGGAAATTCACCCGGCTAACTACCGCCCAGTGCTCTTCATCGACAACTCCGACGGCACGGAGTTTATTATCCCGTCCACGGTTAAGACTACGGAAACGTTGAAGTCAAAGACCGATGGCAAGGATTACCCAGTATTCCGCCTCGAAATCTCCTCCGCCACTCATCCGTTCTACACCGGTCAGGAAAAAACTCTCGACACCGCCGGTCGCGTTGAACGCTTCAAGCTCAAACAAGCTAAAGCCGCTCCAAAGAAATCTAAGGCTCCCAAGGCCGACTAGATTTTGAATATCGATCTCGACAAATATAAATCCAATCCGAGGACCGCATACCTTGCGGACTCTTTGTCGCGTCTGTTGAAGGAGGAAGAGGAGATTCATATCCTCGCCACCGATCCCGCCATGAAGGCTCTTTCTGAAGAAGAGCTCACACACATAGAAGCTCAGAAGGAAGTGCTCGTGAAGGAGATGGAGGAAATCCTTAAGGCGGAGGAGAAAGAGGATGAATTCCCGAACGAAATTATTCTCGAAATTCGTGCCGGTGCTGGGGGAGACGAGGCAGCGCTCTTTGCTCAAGAACTTGCTGACATGTACAAAGCGTACGCCACCGCTCAAGGTTGGTCCTTCACACTTCTCGCCAGCTCTGAAAACTCCTTAGGCGGATACAAGGAAGCTTCGTTCGAAATTCGCGGCCTCAATTGCTACAAGAAGCTCCGCTACGAAACAGGCGTCCAGCGCGTTCAGCGCGTGCCTGAGACCGAGAAGATGGGTCGCGTCCACACCTCAACGGTGACGGTGGCCATTCTTCCTGTGAGAAAGAAGCTCAATGTAGAAATCAGGCCTCAAGATATTGAAATCAGCACCTTCCGCTCAGGAGGCGCGGGCGGCCAGAACGTCAACAAGGTGGAGACGGCAGTTCGCATTATCCACACACCAACAGGGCTTGAAGTAAAGTGCACCTCCGAACGCAGCCAGCTCAAAAACAAGGAGAAGGCCATGTCGATCCTTGCCGCCAAGCTCGAGCAGTTACGAGAAGAAGAGGAGGCAAAGAAGGTAGGCGCGGAACGCAAGGCCCAAGTCGGCACCGGCGACCGCTCGGAGAAAATCCGCACCTACAACTTCCCACAAAACCGCATTACCGACCACCGGATTAAAGTTTCTGTCCACGATATGGAAGGATTTATGGCAGGCAATATCGACAAGATTCTCGACGCTCTTGAGAACCCCGAAGCTCACGCCGCCGAAGGAGCAGACGATGAAGATTAAAGCCGAAGTTCCAGAAGCCTATGCCATAGGCTGGGCGCCTTTTATACATACAAAGATTTGGCTCGATTCAAAGCCCTTAATCCCGCGACCAGAGACAGAGTATTGGGTGAATGAAGTGATCTGCAAACTCCAAGCTGCAAGCTCCGAGCCTATTAAGGTCCTCGACCTCTGTGCCGGATCCGGTGCTATCGGCGTAGCTGTCGCGCAAGAAATTCCACATGCCACAGTCGACTTTGTTGAAATAGACAAAGCGCATCACGAGACGATTCGGAAAAATATCAAAGAAAACGGTATTGAAGAGAGCCGAACAAGAGTCTTTGGAGGAGATTTGTTTGAAGAGGTGCAAGATTCCTCCGATGTCATCCTCTCAAACCCACCCTACATCGATATGAGCTTGGGTAGGGTAGAGGACTCCGTGCTCGACCATGAGCCTCACCTCGCTCTCGATGGCGGTACGCATGGCACGACCATCATCGCGCGCATTCTGGCTGCCGCACCATCGCATCTCAAACCTCGCGGCGCTCTTTGGTTGGAACATGAGCCTGAACAAGTTGAATGGCTTTCGATACAGGCAGGCTATACGGCTTCTTACCCCGACCAATATGGCGTGTTGCGCTACTCCATCTTTGCCGCTTTTCCCTAAATCACCCCCTCCCTCTCCCGTATCCCCAGTTTTTGCAAAGGTCTAACCTCTGCATGAGGGTATGGGGGCCTTTTCCTTGTCTAAACCGGACTTTCCTGCTATAGTTCTCTAGCTTTTAAGGCTTCGGTCGGCCTTTATTAAATAACCAAAAGCACAAGGTCCTTGACCAGGATCTGCTTACCCTGAGCATCGTCGAAGGGTTGGTAGCACAATTCTCACTAACATCATGAAAAAAGATTCAAAAAGTGTCATTGACTCGTTGTTTGCCGCTGGAGCTCACTTCGGTTTCGTAAAGAGCCGCCGTCACCCATCTGCTAAGCCGTTCATTTTCGGTGCCAAGAACAAGGTTGAAATCTTCGACCTCGAGAAAACTTCGGCCGAACTCGCGAAAGCTCTTGAATTTGTCGAGACGAAGGGCAAGGAAGGTGGCCTCGTTCTCTTTGTGGGTGGCAAATCTGAAGCCCGCGAAGCCGTAATCAAAGCCGGTACCGACCTCAGCATGCCGTACGTCTCCGGTCGTTGGATCGGTGGTACGCTCTCGAACTTCTCCGAAATTAAGAAGCGCATCGCCAAGCTTGAAGAACTCACTATCGCTCGTGAAAAGGGTGAGCTCGCTAAGTACACCAAGAAGGAGCGCCTCCTTATCGACCGCGAAATCGACAACCTTACTCTCTACTTCGGCGGTCTCGCTACGTTGAAGATGCTCCCGAAGCTTCTCGTCATTATCGACCCTAAGAAGGAGCACATTGCCGTCGCTGAAGCTCGTCGTATGAAGATCCCGGTCGTTGCACTCTGCGGCTCTGACACTGACCTCCACGAAATCACTCGCGCCATCCCTGGTAACGACTCTTCTCGCCAGACGATCTCCTACGTGCTCAACGAAATCGTCTCCACGGTAAAGACAGGCCAAGCTGAAGCTGCTGAAGCTGCTACCGCCTCTGCAACAAAGTAACGTTCCTCCTTGCGCCTTGTTTTCTTAGTTTGTTTTTCTTGGAAGTAATGTAAAATTGATAAACGAATAACCAATCAGAACATGATCAGCACTGACCAGATCAAAGAGCTCCGTGACGCCACCGGCCTCTCCCTGCAACAGATTCGCGTCGCTCTCGAAGAGGCAGGCGGTGACAAGACTCGCGCCTTGGAAATTCTTAAGGAAAAGAGCGCTGAAATTGCCGGCAAGAAGAGCGACCGCACCTTGGGTGCCGGAGCCATCGTCTCCTACGTTCACTCCGGTGACACGGTAGGTGCCATGGTGGAGCTCCTCTGCGAGACCGACTTCGTCGCCAAGAACCCTGAGTTCAAAGCTGCGGGTCGAGACATTGCCATGCACATTGCCGCCATGAATCCCGCTGACGTTGGAGAGCTTCTCGAGCAGCCCTACATCAAAGGCTCGGGCGGCACTGTGGGAGAAATCGTAAACAGCCTCGTTCAGAAGTTCGGTGAACGCACGGAGATCGGCAAATTCGTCCGCTTCTCACTTAATTAAATGTCGACAGTCATCATTTTCATTCTCTCCGGGATTGCTCTCATGAGCCTCACCCTGGCCAAGAGAGTGGAGATGAAGAGTAAGCGCCCATCCTTTCTCTTGAAGATTGTTTCCAGAGGCGACGAGCACGCGCGAGTGGCCTACCACGAAACGCTCCACTTCTACTCCGAAGGTAAGCACAAACTCGCTTTCTTTGTGAAGAAGCAGCTACCTCTCAAGGTTAAAAGCTATTTCTACAAAGGAGTCTCTTATGTAAGAGCGAAAGGGGAAGAGCGTTTCGGCAACAAGCGCAACTCACGACTCATCAAACGTGATGGCGGGATCTCGGAATTCTTTAAAAGTATTTCCGAAATCGAGAAAGGCAGTGGGGAGATTAATGATGTCTTGGGCGCAGAGATTCGCGAAACACAGCTTGAAGGAATCTCAACAAAGGCAGAGCCACTCATAATCCAAGAGGTTGTTCTGGAAGCTCCGAGTACTCCCGTAGCCGCGCTCAAGCCCAAGAAGCACCGCCAACCTCGTCAGAAGAAGGTAGAGGTGGTCTTTACGGAAGAGGTGCCTATGACGCCTCCTGAGGCCCCTGTAGCGGCTCCTGTGCCAGTCTTACCGGTCATTGAAGCAGTGCCCACGCAACCCCACAACTTCAAGCCGATAGCGCCGAAGAAGCGCCGGATCAAAGTTGTGGAGTTGGGAGAGTAGTGTTGAAGATAAGTTTACGCCGCCTTAGCTCAGTTGGTAGAGCAACGCTTTTGTAAAGCGAAGGTCCCCAGTT
>CAZBQU010000006.1:0-21165 GCA_964494215.1 uncultured Candidatus Saccharibacteria bacterium
GCCACAGCCCTCCTCTCAAAGGACAATACCAAGGAGGGGGCGTGATATAATTTCTCGCATGAAGCCGGGCATCATCGCCGCGATTGTTGTTTCTGCTGTTTTAATTGGCGGAGCATTCTTCTCGCAGCGCTCTGCTGCGCCTGAGGCTCTCGGCCTCACGGCCGTTGAGAATACCGCCCCTCTCTCAGACGCTCAGTACAAAGAGCTCCTCGCCAAGTTCAGCAGCCCCGCAAGTGGCGCTGCCACAACAGAAGGGGATACATCTTCGACACTCACGACAAGCGATATGGTCGGGCGCCAGCTCATCCTCGACTATATCTCGCTCGCCCAGCGAGGGGAGACGTCGGAGGACAATCTCAGCACCTTGGTCGAGAGGTATGTGGAAAGCATTCCTTCCATCGCAGCGACAGCGGGGATCAGTATCCTCGATTTGAAGACTGTTGCGAACTCTCCAAGCGCCTTTTTAACCTATTCTGTCTCTGTGCGCTCTATATATGAGACATATAGCAGCTCATTTAAGGCCGCGTACTCCGCTCAAGCCGAAGTTGCAACCCCTCAAGGAGCCGCTATGGCCCAAAAGATGAGCACCATTTACGCTCAGACGGCCGAGAAACTCAAGGCAACGGTCGTGCCGGCCGCTCTTGCCACCGCCCACCTCTCTCTTATCAATATATATATGCAGAATGCGAGCGCCATGGCCGCTCTCGCCCACACGACAACAGACCCCACCAGCTCCTTTGCAGGGCTTATTGCGGTGAAGCAAAATGCGGAAAAGGAACGGGAAGCACTCGCAGAGATTGAGGCCATCCTCACAAAAAATGGTATATAATAATTTTTAAGATGTTCAAGAAGTTCCTTTCCGTCCTCCTCATACTCTCAATCGTCACTCCCGCTCTTTATCTCCCTCAACAAGCCAAGAAAGCTGAAGCATTTCTAGGCTTCGGCGACATTGTGGTCGACATCAAGGAGCTGGTTGAAAGAATTGCCGATGGATTTGCCATGGCCATCGCCCAGCAGATGGTGGACCACATGGTGCAATCAACCGTAAAGTGGGCGCAAAGCGGCTTCGAAGGGAACCCAGCATACGTCACCGACCCTTCAACCTACTTCTTGAGTATCGCTGACCAGACAGCGGGGCAGTTTATCAAAGGGGGTGACGGCGACCTTGGCATGCTGTGTTCGCCCTTCCAAGCCAACATCAGGCTCTCTCTTACCCAGCAGTACTACGAGTCGCAACCATTCCAATGCACCTTAAGTGGGGTCGTGGGCAATATTGACGACTTCTTGGACGACTTCAACAAGGGAGGATGGGAGGCATGGTTCTCGATGACACAGAATCCGACCAACAACCCCTACGGTGCCTACCTTTCCGCAAAGATTGAGCTCGACAAACGCATTGCGAACGCCGTCGGCCTGAAGAAGCAGGAGCTCGACTGGAACCAAGGCTTCTTGAACTGGTCTGGTTGTGCCGTTCAAAATGAGGTGGAGGAATTCATCGACGAACGGAACCCGGAGACGGGAGAGTTTGAGCACCTTCCGAATCCAAACCACGTACCAGGCAAAGCGCCGGGTGAGTGTATCGAGCGCGGCCCGACCCAGACTCCAGGATCGACTATCAAAACTCAGCTCGACAAAGTCCTCCCTTCCGGCCTCGACAAGCTCATTACCGCCCAGCACTTAGACCAACTCGTAAGCTCCTTTGCGAGCGGGCTTCTCACTCGCTACGTCTTCGGCTCGAAGGGTCTCTTCGCAAGCAATAGCACCACAGGAAGTGGGGGGAGTGGCGGCAGCGCAGACTCAGGGAGCAAGCGCGCTGGCATGATCGACTTAGACGGAGATAGCATCCCTGATGGCCAAGACTCTGACTACGATGGCAAGCTCGAGTCCTCCACCGACACCTGCCTCCATGGTGGCAGCGCGCCCACGTGCACGAAGTCACTTGGGCTCACTTCTTCGCCGTACTTCACACCAATCTGCGAGTCTATCAATAAAGGTGTTGCAACTCTCCGCGAATACGGCAAATTCTTGGATAGCCACGCGGAACAAATGAGCGGCGGAACAAATCTTGTGGGTAAAATTTGGGGAGCTCAATTCGGACCACAAGCATTTATTGGAGGGCTTATAGGTTGGGGAGGAGGGGCAGGAGTCGATAACTTTAAAAATAAAGCTGATGCTGACATCTGGTCTACTCGCACAAGTGAAGCCACTTCGGCTGTCGACGAGATCTTAGGCCGTATCCAAAGTCGAAATAGCAGCTACTTTGACGATGTGGAGATTGTCACGAATCGTTTCTCAAACTACATGGGCAAGGTGCTCGAGTCGCTCATTAAAGACAAGGACCTCGACCTCGCTCGACGAGGCAATGGTGGTGGCGGACTTGAGAACCTTATGCGAAATACCGCGTACAACTTGAGGTACTTCCAGGAAGTAAAGGATAGACTTGGCAAGTGTGAGAAGCCGAGCGTCTCCACGATACCGAGCGTTCCCCTTCCTCCTGAGGTCCCTGGGGTTGGCGGAGAAGAAACTGGCGGTGGGCAGTGCAACTACGCAACAAGTGCTGGCAATGATGCTGGCGCTCCTTCAACGATCGATGAATCGAGCATCATCTGGGACGAGAACCAGGGAGCTGGTGGGTGGGCCGTGATGGGGAACCTCTCGAGTGTCACAACTGGAGCCGACAGCATCACACTCAACTACGATAAGGCGAACTCCTGGCCACAGATTGGCTTCGACTTCCTGGGTTGTCCGAATGGTGCTACCTCTGGCGGCAACTGTGCTCCGGTGGTAGGCAACGCCTGGGTGATCGCTTGGAGAAACGGCGCATGGCACGCTTCCACATTTGAGTGGCTCCGCCCAGGACAAACCCAGAAAGGGACCGAGAATCTTATCGGTGCGGACGGCACACTCAAGGGCGCCTTGGGCAACTTCTCGCCGCGCACAGGTGAGACCTACGGCTTCGTGGTCACCACACCAGCCAGAAACGGCGTCACCGGAAGTGTAAACGAGAGGACCAATATCGTCACCCAGACTTGGGAGGGCCCTGTCTGCAGCGGCACGAATTCACAGTAATAATGAGAAAGATTTTCACTAAATCAATTTTCCTCACTCTCTCCCTTCTCATCGTAGTAGGAGTTTTTGTAATGCCGAACAACGCCAGTGCGGCGGTGGAAAAAGGGACGTGCACTTGGACAGCAACCAGTAAAACCGACCCTACTAAAGTTAGAGAGGTGCGAGTGGACAATACCTTGAAAACTGGTTGCGTAGACCAAGATACCCCAACGGAGAAGTGGGTATTTAAATCATTTAATGGAACGGGGACCCAGGAACAGGATGCCACCATAGATAACGTCAACAACTCCGCTTGGTGGATCCTCTCTATCATCACCCCGTTCCTTGAAATGGTGTCTCAGACACTCCTTGCATTCGCAGCCCTCATCACTACTGTCACGGGCTATCTTCTGAACGGTGTCATATTCCACACTGTTGTTAAGGTCTCTGACAACTACGGCAACCTCACAGCCATCCTCGAGAGCTGGAAAGCGCTCCGCGACATTGCGAACATGTGCTTCATCTTCGTCCTTCTCTACGCCGCTATCCAGACTATTCTCGGGCAAAAAGGGGATAACCAGCGCCTCATTGTAAACGTCATTGTCGTAGCGGCTCTCCTCAACTTCTCTCTCTTCTTCACCCGCGTCGTGATCGACATGGGCAACGCCTTGGCCCTGACCTTCTACGACGCCATTAACCCAGGCATTGCAAGCAAGGGCTTCGAGCTGGGGCAAGCCGGCCTCTCGAATGCCTTCATGCAATCTCTCCATTTAAACCAGCTCTACAGCCCCGAGAACACCCTCGGTGGTTCTGGGGTTATTATGGCTGGCCTGATGGGTACCATACTTCTCCTTATCACCTCTTTCTGCTTCCTCGCAGTCGCCATTCTTTTCATCATCCGCTACATTCTCCTTATCTTCGTCATGATCTTCTCTCCTGTGGCCATGGTCGCCTCCATCCTACCGAAGGGGACGGGGATCGGTAAGTATCAAGACCAATGGCTCGACGTCCTCTTAGGGCAGACATTCTTTGCCCCTATTTACTTCCTCCTCACATGGGTGTCTTTGCGCGTCATGAACGGAGTTATGGGCGTGCTTAATAGCGCAACGACAGCAGGCACCACCACAGGGAACTTAAGTGGAATCGGAGTAAGTCAAACACTCAACAGTGGCGCCTTCATGATGTTTATCAACTTTGCGGTCGTCATTGCACTTGTCATCACCTCTCTTATCATGGCCGCCCAATGGGCAGACAAGGGCGGCACAGGAGCAAGTAAGTGGGCGAAGGAGAAAGCCGGCGGGCTTGCATTTGGAACGGCCGGCAAGATTGGTCGAGGCACCATTGGGCGCATCGGCCAACAAATGGCTGATAGCGAATGGCTCAAAAAGAAGGGAGCTAATAGTGTGGCTGCTCGTCTCACCTTGGCGGCTGGTAGAAAAACAGCTGGCGCAAGCTTTGATGCAAGAAATGTGGGCTCACTGAGCTCCTTAAGCGCAGGGAAGGGGAAGACGGGAGGATTTGCTAAGGATATGAAGAATCGAATTGATAATGAGAAAAAGGTCGCTGATAGCCTCAAACCATCCGACCTTGCTGTTATCCGTGCTGAGAATGAATTGGATGAAGCAAAGAATCTTAAACTGCCGGAAGATAACGAGCTCGAGAAAATGAGGAAGGTGGAAAGGGATCGATTGAGTAATGAAATTAACAGGCAACGCAATCGCGTAAACAATGAACGCGATCCAGAAAGACGTGCAGCATTAGCTGCAAAACTCAATGAAACAGGGGCCAGATACAGAAAAACAGAAAATATTACTGACTACAAAGACCTCTTTGAGGAAGATAGAAAGGAACTTGAACGAAAAGCCAAAGAAAATGTTTATAATCTTAAGGGCATTGATGATAATGAGGCAAAGAAACTCGCTCTAGAAGACTACAATAAGGCTCATCCTGACGATAAGAAAACAGAGGATCAGTTCAATAAATTTATTAAACAAGATTCTCCTGAATCAAAGGCGGCCAAGGCTATGGTGGAGAGCCGCAAGCAAGACAGCGCCGGTGATGCGCGCAAAAAAACGTACGCCACCAACCTGGCAAATTCACTTACATTTGGCAAAAAGTTTAGCTTCCTCCAGCGTGTTGGAATCGTGGGAGAAACCAAGCAGGAATATCTCTTGGCGGCTGCTGAGATTCGCAAGAGCATGAAGTCAAAGAGCAACAAGGACAAGATCTTTGAAGCTGTGCAGGCGGCCGCGAAAGATGCGGAGGAAGATGCTCCTGCCGCCCCCGCAGCTCCAGCCACACCAGCCTCTCCAGCAGCCCCTCAAACTCCTCCAACAAATTCATAAAACTTCTATTCCCACATGAACGACGAACTCATCGCGCAACAATTCTCTTCACTCCCACCAGACATTCAAGCCGCCCTTACTCGGCTTCCTTGGAAGGAGCGCCTGGCAGAAATCGCCAAGAAAGAACGTTTTGATGAAGTAACGGCCGCCGCGCTAGAAACAGAAACGATGCTTATTCTATATGGCTTTCTAAGCGCTGATCACTATATCGAGAACATCCAACGCGAACTTGTTGTAGACGAAGAGGTGGCTGAGCGAGTCGGGAATGAGGTGGCAACCGAAGTATTCGCCGCCCTACAAGAAGAACTTGATCACCCCCCAGCACCTGAGGAGAAAGTAGGGCCACAGATCCCAGAACTCGCTCCAAAGAATTTACCTATGATCGAGAGTGGGGAAGTGGCTCATGATGTGCCACATGTGGAGACGCCGATGCCTGAAGCGAAGCCTATTGTGCCGGCGAAGGTCCAGGTAGCTACCCCAGACTTCCGTTACCAAGCGGGTAAGGATCCGTATAGGGAACCGTTACAGTAAGCTTGCAGGTTTGAGCTTACAGCTTACAGAAAGATGTTAGAATGTATTATCCTGCCAGTTCCAAGCTGCCAGCTGTAACCTATTTCTATGAAATTCCAAGTCCCTCAGTTTATCGAGGTAGAGGACAAGATCGTCGGTCCGCTTACCTTCAAACAATTCATCTACGTCGCAGGCGGCATCGCCATCTGCGTCCTCCTCTTCACCTTCTTCCCAACCTTTATCGCTATCATCTTCTCGATACCGGTAGCTCTCTTTGCGGGCGCACTCGCTTTCTACAAATACAACGAGAAGCCTTTTATTGAGTTTGTAGAATCCTTCTTCCGCTACTCACTTACAAACAAGCTCTACATCTGGAAGAAAGAGGACGTCGCCCCCACCGCCACGAACGCCGCCCAAGCGCGCCCCGTCGAGCAAGTCTATGTGCCCAAGCTCTCAGAATCGAAGTTGAAGGATCTCACCTGGAGCTTGGATATCAAAGAGAACCGGAATCCCGTGACGAACACAGATAAACCTGAGGTATAATCAACGCATGGCAGCGACCACAAGCGCAACGCAAGAATTCGTCCCAATCAAAGAAGTGCGTGACGGTGTCGTCATCCTCAAAGATGGAGGTATGCGTGCCGTTCTTTTGTGCTCATCGATGAACTTCTCTCTCAAATCGAGTGACGAGAAGAGCGCCATTCTTCTCCAGTTCCAAGACTTCTTGAACTCCCTCGACTTCTCGGTCGAAATTCTCATCCAGTCGAGGAAGCTCGACATCCGCCCGTACATTGCTCTCTTGGAGGAACGCGAGGCGAAGCAAGAGAACAACCTCATGAAGATCCAGGTGCGCGAATACATCGGCTTCATCAAGAACTTCACCGAGAGCGCAAACATCATGACGAAGCATTTCTTCGTCGTTGTGCCATACGCCTCTTCCGTCATCGCGGGAGATGCCGCCAAGGGCCTCCTCTCGAGCATTGGCCTCGGGGGAGGGGGTAGTAAGGCGGCCGCGGGCCGTGACATTGGGTTCGAAGAGAGTCGCACACAACTTGAGGAGCGCCTCTCGGTCGTCGAGCAGGGCCTCGTCCGCTGCGGTGTACGCGTCGCTCGACTTGGCACAGAGGAAACGATTGAACTTTTATACAAAGCCTTCAACCCCGGCGAAACCGAGAAGCCGATTAAATCAGCACAATAAATTCATGGGACTTTTTGATTCACTCTTTGGTAAGAAGGACGCCTCTCGCGATGAGATCGCTTCGATTTTGCCGCAAGAAATATTTCAAGCAGGAGTGCTTGAGCTTAAAGACATCATCGCTCCTTCAGCCTTGAAGGTTTCTCCTAAGGAAGTGAACTTGGGCGAGAAGATTCTCCGAAGCTTCTTTGTTATCTCATATCCGCGCTTCCTCTCAGAGGAGTGGTTCAGCCCCATTATCAATATGGATAAGGTCTTTGATGTCTCGATCTTTATCCACCCGATCGAAACGGCGCGCGTCTTACGCCAGTTCCAGCGCAAGGTAGCCGAAGTCCAGAGCCAGATCACCGTCCGAGAAGAGAAGGGGCTCGTTCGCGACCCCGTCCTCGATGTCGCGTACCAAGATCTTGAGAACTTGCGCGACCAACTCCAACAAGCGCAGGAGAAACTCTTTGACGTCGGCCTCTACATCACTATTTACGGCGACTCCGACGCCGAACTCGACAAGGCTGAGAGCGAGATCAAATCGATCCTCGAATCAAAGCTTATTTATGTAAAGCCCGCTCTCTTCCAGCAGGAGCAGGGGTACAAGTCGACCTTACCCATCGGCACCGACCTCTTGGGTGTCCACTCGAAGTTGAACTCCTCACCGCTCTCATCCCTCTTCCCATTCACATCCTTCGACCTTACCTCAGACAAGGGCATCCTCTACGGTGTGAACCGTCATAACTCTTCGCTCATTCTCTTCGATCGCTTCTCGCTTGAGAACTACAACTCGGTCACCTTCGCGAAGTCCGGTGCCGGCAAATCGTACGCAACAAAGCTCGAGATTCTCCGCACTCTTATGTTCGATACTGAAGTGATTGTTATCGACCCAGAAAAGGAATACGAATACATGGCAGAAGCAGTAGGGGGGCGCTATTTCCAAATTTCTCTTAACTCCGAGCATCACATCAACCCCTTCGACCTGCCGATGCCCGCCCCGGATGAAAGCGCCGCAAACGTCTTGCGCTCAAACATCATCAACTTGGTTGGACTCTTCCGCCTCATGATGGGAGGACTCACTGCCGAAGAAGACGCTATCATCGACCGCGCCATTACGGAGACATATGCTCTCAAAGATATCAGCGCGGATTCCGACTTCTCAAACATTGAGCCACCACTCATGAGTGACTTCGAACTCGTTCTCTCCGGCATGGAGGGAGGGGAGTCTTTGGCGCAACGCCTCTCGAAGTACACGAAGGGTACGTGGGCCGGCTTTATCAACCGCCCATCGAACGTCGACATCAACAAGAAGTTCGTCGTCTTCTCACTCCGCGACATGGAGGATGAGTTGAAGCCGATCGCTATGTATATCGTCATGCATTACATCTGGAATGCGGTGAGGAAGAATTTGAAGAAGCGCCTCCTCGTCATCGACGAAGCGTGGTGGATGATGAAGTCTGAAGACACCGCCTCATTCCTCATGGGTCTTGTGAAGCGTGGCCGCAAATACTTCTTGGGCGTCGCAACAATCACCCAAGACGTGGGCGACTTCTTGAAGAGCCCGTATGGTGTACCGATTATCACCAACTCTTCGATCCAACTTCTCTTGAAGCAGTCTCCAACAACGATCGACAATCTTCAGCAAGTCTTTAACCTCACCGACGAGGAGAAATATCTCTTGCTCGAATCCGACGTGGGGGAGGGTATCTTCTTTGCGGGGTTGAAACACGTCGCCGTGAAGGGAATTGCTTCTTACACAGAAGACCAGATCATCACTTCTGACCCATCTCAGATTCTCTCGATCAAACAGGCTAAGCGTGTCGCAGCCGAGGAGGAAGGGGCGGCCGTAGAGGCGCGGCGCACGGAGATACGTGACGCCGCCAATACCTAGCTATGAGTGAAAAGCCGCAAGGACTTAGCACAGCGACTATTGTCTTCATGATTGCAGTGGCGCTTTTCTTTGATTTTCTCCAGTTCATCTTAAGCTTTATTTATCTTGGTTGGGCACTCGGCATCGTCGCGGGGCTCACCTTCTATGTCTGGTTCAAGATACATGGAATTAGCTTTATGAAGCCGAAGCGCTTCCTCGCCTTTGGTGGGGCGGCTCTTGTCGAAATGATTCCAATTCCTTTTCTGGCGGACCTGCCGGCCTGGACCGCGGCGGTGGCGTATCTCGCTCTTCAATCAAAAATTCCCATCGGCACAGGGGAAGGCATCACGAAACTTGGAATTGGGCAGGTAAAAAATTGGGAAAAGATCGATAAGCCTACATTTAATAAAGATAACTATTACCGCATTGTAAATGAGAAGGGTCACCAAGATTACCGCCAATCGAATCGATTAAGAAGTTCGCCCACTGGGAATAAGCCAAAAATGAGGGGCAGATTTAATATTGGAAGCAGAGAAACTCCGTTCCCATCTTTCGCGAAAGGCGAGCCTGCTTACGAATACATGGACAAGGAATCAGATAACTACATCTTTGAATCTGATAAGCAGATGGCTCGGGGAGGAGAAAAGAATCCAGTAACAAACAATAAAATCTCGTCGCGCCACTGGGCCTATAGACCAATCGGCGATGATGGCCAGGTTATCAAAGAAATGAAGCCCGATATGATTAAAGACATCTACAAAGTAGACAAGGAAAGCAACACATATAAGCGCAAGAAGGATACGTGGTAAGGTTTAACCAAATCGAGATATAATAAAGCAATGAAAAAAGGTTTCTTCTTCTTTACTATCTACTGTTTACTATCTACTGTTTCCGCTCATGCCCAATCGGTCGATCTCTTGTGGGAAGGGAAGGGTTACGTGCCTCCGTTCTACCAAGGCGGCGCGCCATGGACAAGTGAGGGAGCAATCCGCTTCGTTGCTGTGCCTCAAGGCTTAGGTGCACCAGCGAGCCTCACGTACAAGTGGAGCAGGAACGGCACCGTGCTTGGGGAGACCAACGGCGTCGGAGTAAGAACGCTCGAGATTCAAGACTCAATCTTCTCAAGGCCTCAAACAGTCTCGGTCGAGATCATGTCAGACGAAGACATCCTCGCCTCAGCGGCCGTTACTGTCACTCCACGCGCCCCCTCTCTTCTTATCTACGAGCGACACCCGCTCTTCGGCTTCCTCTTCAACAAAGAAGCTTCGCGTGGCTACTCGCTCGATGAGAGTGAGGCCAGCTTCACGGTGTTCCCACTTTTCTACACTATTCCTGGGCGCGATTTCCCTTACGTGAAGTACACGTGGAGGAGCCGCGGCGGGGAAGACAGCACATCTGATTCCGTGACGTACCGCGTGCCAGAAGGGGCCACAGGCGCCGCCTCTGTTTCTGTCAAAGTTCACAACACAGAGCGCATTCGACAAACTATGCAAACAAATTTCTTGGTACAATTCAACAATGCCTCCAACCAATAGCGGCCTTACAGAATACAAACTCTTAGAACCCTTGCCGCTCGGTGGCTCGAGCACCTTGGTGCCGAGCGTAAATGCGAACAACTATCTCTCGGGTCTCTTTATGCTCACCATTGCCTTGGCGGGGGCCATCGCAGTTTTGCGCCTCATCTACGCCGGATTCCTTTACATGGGCACCGATGTGATCACCAACAAGAACGAAGCTAAGGGGATTATCAACGAGACCCTCTTCGGCCTAGGGCTCGTCGCAAGCACGTGGCTCATCGTTGCTCTCGTCCTCTCTCCAACAGGGAACACTCTCGTGTTCGACCTGAGCTTGGATCCGATAAAAATTACCGCCCCCACCATCCCTCCAGTTGGTCCAGGCACTCTCCAACTCACACAAGCCCAAGCTATGGAAGCTCTGAAAGCTGGTGGTGTTGATATCTCAGGCACCATAAATATTGCTGGCATCCGTCAAACAACCATCGACGAGCTCAGTCGCTTGCATGCTGAGTGCAACTGCCAAGTGCTTGTCACCTCTGCAACGGGTGGGGAACACGCCGCCGGCACATATAGCCACGCCAATGGCTACAAGGTCGACCTGCGCAGCGTCACCTCGACCGGTACAGACTCGCCACTCACCACTCACATTAAGAATACATACCAAAAACTCCCTGACAGGTCAGACGGCGCCAAGATGTACCGCGCTCCCGGCAACGGAGCTTTATACGCGCTCGAATCTAACCACTGGGACGTACAAGTCATCCCAGGAAGCGGCAGATAATTATGAAATGGGGCAATATCATCATCGCGGGTGCGGTCGTCCTCACAGTCTTTCTTGGTGTCTGGTTCTTCTTCTCGACAAGCGGTGATTCTCTCCCGGGAGAAACACCGACCGCCACAAGTTCGCCCTTCGGAAGTGGGGAGGTGGATGGAGTCTCAAACCGCAACCCAAGCTTCGAGGGCGAGGTACCGTTGGTAGGAGGTGATGAGGAAACTCAAAGCAAACTCTTTAAGATTGCGGCCGCTCCCGTGGCAGGCTTCGTCGCCTTGAACCGCCCTGCTGTTGGAGCAAGCTCTTCGCCTACAACCATAATCCGCTATACAGATCGGGCCACGGGACACATTTTCGATGCCACCATGCCGGTCCGAGGAGTGGGTCAGCTTGCAAAGAAGCGCATCACCAACAACACCCTTCCTCAAATCTATGAAGCCATCTTCCGCGCCGATGGAGCCGCCGTTCTCCTTCGTGGATTACAGGAAGAAGGGGACACAGTAGAGAACATCTCTCTCACCCTCACTCCTCCCACAAGCACATCGACGGACGCATTGTGGAGTGTCTCGGCCGCCTCTTTGCGCGGGCAGGTCGACAGCCCTTCAGCGGGCACGGGCAACACACTCGTCTACGCTCTCCGCGATACCGGTGCCATTACGTCTTCAACTTTCCAAGGAGAGAGCATAAAGACACTTTGGAGTAGCGGCTTCACCAGTTGGCGCACGAGCAAGTTCGGCGCCAATACTCTCGTCTTTACAAAGCCTTCTGCCGCTGTACCTGGATATGCGTACTCTGTAAGCAGTACGGGCGCTCTCACAAAGCTCCTCGGCCCGTTAAACGCACTCTCCGCCGTAGGGAACAGCGCTGGTACACGCCTCTTTTATTCATATATCTCCGGCCCGTACAAGATGGCTGTCTACAACGTCACTCAGGAAACAAGCGAGGAGATTTCTCCTGCCACCATTCCCGAGAAGTGCGTGTGGTCGACAAAGGATGCAGAAAGCTTCTTCTGCGGCACACCATCAGAAGGTCTATCCGGCACCCAACCCGATGATTGGTATGCTGGGAAAACTCATTTCTCTGACTATATCTGGCAATTTAACGCGGCAACTCAGACCTCCGGCCTCATCATGCAGCCAAAGGCAAACTTCGATGTGGATCTCGATGTATACAACCCAGCACTCTCTCTCGATGAGTCTTATCTCATCTTTATGAACAAGACAGATCTCTCCCTCTGGGCTGTATATCTCCGCTAACTCTTAGACGAGAACCGCGTTTCGTTTGATAACGTACTCTTGGCCGAGACTGAAGAGGTTGGTGGTGAGCCAGTACAAGGCGATCACTGCCGAAATGTTGTATGAGATAAAAAAGACCATGATAGGGAAGAGGTATTTCATTTGAGTTTGCATACTCTTTGCCAAACCTTCTCCGAAGGAACCCTTGGCTCCTGGTGTTGCAACTTGGTTCTGCGCCGAGAAATAGAGTTGAAGGAAGGTGGACACCGCCGCAAGGAGCGCAAGGATGACACTCTTGCTACTGACATCGAGAAAGCCCAAGAAAAGGGTGCTCACCTCAGCTGGTGCGGAGATAAAGGAGTAGAGGAGGCTCGCATCAACTGCTGGTAACTGAAGAAATATCCGATAGAGTGCGAAGATAAGCGGGATCTGAATGAGGATAACGAAAATACCAGAGAAAGGGTTCACACCCTTCTCCTTATAGAGAGCGAGCGTCTCCTTAGCCTGCGCCTCAGAGCTGTTGGGGTGCTTCGCCTTAATCCGCGCAATGTCCGGCGCGATGCTGTTCATCTTAAGTTGAGTGAGAACAGCCTTGCGAGAGAGGGGATAGAGGATGAGGCGAACGATGATTGTGAGGATGATGACCGCGAGGCCGGCATCAATCCATGGGAAGGTATCGAATAGAGCGATAAGGAGGTTGTAGAGCGGGTTGAAGAAAAAAGCGTGATAGAGATATGACATACAGATAGTATAACTTACAGCTTATGGCTTGCAGCTAGCAGTTTCGCAAATTCTTGTTCTAATGCGTCGCCCTTCACAACCTCTGATCCTGGGCGAGCGATAATGAGATACGAACCCGGCTTCAGCTGTGGCGCAAAGCTTCTCCACACCGCGCGGACGCGACGTTTAATAAGATTCCTCACCACGGCCTGTTTGGCCGTCTTTTTCGACACGGAGATAATAAGGCCGATCTTCTCCGCAGGAGAGACTCGCAGGGAGAAGTGGGGCATTAGAGGCCGAGGCGTGAGCGACCTTTGCGGCGGCGAGCCTGGAGGGTGCGCTTGCCCGTCGCGCTCTTGGAGCGGGAGCGGAAGCCGTGGGTCTTGGCGCGTTTGCGTTTCTTGGGCTGGTATGTCGTGGACATGGCGTTTAACGAATGAACACATTATAAACACATCGGCGGACTTCTTTCAAGTTTCCTTCGTTTCCGCAAAAGGAGATACTATGTAGCAACATATTTTCCATGGACTATAAGCAACTTTGGCAAACAGTACTCGTAGAAATGGAACTTGGCGTTTCTAAAGCCAATTTCACTACTTGGTTTAAAGATACTCGTATTGTAAAGGAGGATGCTGGGGTTGTTGTCATCTCTGTACCAAACGCTTTTGTGAAGGAGTGGCTCCTCACCAAGTATCACAGTGCGATTCTCCGTAGTTTGCGCAATATCGAGAATTCGATTCATAGTGTCGAGTATGTGGTGAACAAAGAAGAGGCACGCCGCCGAGAAGACAGTAAACCTCGAGAGCTCGGCATGTCCCGGGAACTCCCTTTGAATGAGATTGTTGTTAACAAAGAGGACAACCTGAACCCTCGCTACACCTTTGAGAACTTTGTCATCGGCCCCTTCAACGAACTGGCTCATGCCGCAGCCCAAGCTGTTATCAAGAAGCCGGGGATTATGTATAACCCACTCTTTATCTACGGCTCGACCGGCCATGGGAAGACGCATCTCATCCAAGCAATAGGGAACCACATCAAAGCCGCTTCGCCAGGGAAGAAGGTCTACTATATGACCTCAGAACAATTCGGTCAGGACTTCGTGAACGCACTCCAGCACTCCAAGGTCCACATCTTCAAGGAGAAGTATCGCAAATATGACGTTCTCATCGTCGACGACATTCAATTCTTCTCCGAGAAGCAGCGCATCCAAGAAGAACTCTTTCATCTCTTCAACACCCTTTACGACAACAACCGCCAGATCATCTTCTCCTCCGACAAGCACCCGCACTTCATTACCGGCCTTGAAGACCGCCTGAAGAGCCGCATGGCCGCTGGTATGACCGTCGACATTCCCGCACCAGACAAGGAGAGCCGCATCGCGATCATCTCGGCTAAGGCCAAGCAACTCAATGTAGGACTTACCGCCGAGATCATCGACTACTTAGCGCAGACAGTGAGTGGCAACATTCGTGAGCTTGAGGGAGTCGTAAACACACTCCTTATGCAGATCCAGCTTAAGGGTAAGGATCCCACTCTTCTCGATACCCGCAATTACATCAAGAACAATGTGAAGCCGAAGCGCTCGATGGCAGTAAAGGATGTTGTAAAGATTATTGCTGACTTCTACAACGTAAAGGAGGAGAGTATCTATGAGAAAACCCGCCACAAGGAGGTGATCAAACCTCGCCAGATCATCATGTACCTCCTCCGTGAGGACTTTAGTATTTCCTATCCTTCTATCGGACAAAAGTTGGGTGGTCGTGACCATACGACCGTTATTCACTCCTGTGAGAAGGTGAAGAATGATATCCGAGAGGATCAGTCTCTTCTTGAGGAAATAGAGCAGATCAGGGGTTTATTAAATGTATGAACAACCTGTGGAAAAATTCGGGAAAGAATGTTAATAAGAAGGGTAGAAATGAGGGCCAGTTTAGAAGGGGAGCGTTTCGTACACAATTCGTCCTTCCTTCTCCCCACACTCTTATTCTGAAAATTCTTCTTAAGCGCTTAACAAAGCCATCCCTCGACTTACCCACATATTCACACCCCTAATAATAGTAATAAGTATTTATATATGAAAATAGAATGTATTAAGGAACAGCTCGAGGAGGCTCTCAATAAAGCGGATAAGATTGCAGGGAAGAACACGAGCTTACCCGTTCTCTCAGGTCTTAAACTCGAAGCTGCCGGCTCAAGTCTTACCATCAAGGCCACAAATCTCGACATCGGACTTTCGATCACCATCCCCGTCAAAGTCGTTGAACCGGGCGAGCTTGTCATCCCAGCGCACATCACCTCAGCTTTCATCTCTTCGCTGACTAAGGATCGCAATATCACCTTCACCGCCAAAGGTCAGGTTGTTGAGGTAAAGACTGCTTCCACAAAGACTAATATCAAAACACTTGCTCTCGAAGAATTCCCTGTTATCCCAGAAGTGAGCGAAGACAACGCTTTCACCATGCCGGTCCGAGACTTTGTCTTCGGTATCCGTTCCGTCATCTACGCAGCTGCGATTGGAAGTATTAAACCCGAACTCTCTTCGGTGAGTGTCACACACGAAGGGGATTCGCTCGTCTTCGCTGCGACTGACTCCTTCCGCCTTTCGGAAAAGAAGATTCGCATCAAGAAGATGCCGCACTTCAAGCAGATTCTTATCCCGCAGAAGAATGCTCTTGAAATGATTAAGATCTTTGATCGCGGCGAAGAGGAGGTCTCGATTTCTATCACCGAGCACCAGATCGCATTGCGTTCGCAAGGCATCTATCTCACAAGCCGCATTATCGAAGGCACGTTCCCAGACTATCGCCAGATTATTCCAAAGGAGAAAACATCTTCCGCAACACTCTTGAAGCAAGATCTTGTTAACTCGCTCAAAACGTCTCTCATCTTCTCTGACTCGTTCAATCAGCTCACACTAAAGCTTTCTCCTGCCGAGAAGACCTTTGAGATCGAGTCTCGTAACTCGACGATCGGGGAGAGTGTGCACAAGGTTGAAGCGGTGCTTGAAGGAGTTGATATAAGCATTAACGTAAACCACCGCTACTTCACTGATTGTTTCCAGTCAGTGACGACGGACAGCCTCCAACTTTCGTTTAGTGGCCAAGCAAAGCCGATTATTATCCAAGGGGTCGGCGATACAAGCTTCCTCTACTTGGTGATGCCGATGAATCAGGCGTAGCCTATCTGGGTGAGCTCGTCGAACCATGCGTAATCTCCAAAGCTTTCTTGAGCGCTTCACAAAGGCTCTCAATCGAGATGAAATCGCGAAGAGCGCGGTGAGAGATGTTGTGTTGAAACGAGCGCGCGTCACTCTTGCTCTCGATGATATCTCCCTTAAGGATGGAGTTTTGAAAATTATGGCCGGTGCGGCTGCGAAGAATGAGATTCGTCTCAAAGAAGAGGGGATTGTCGCAGAACTACGCGAACTCTACAAATTGCCCGTCACGAAGGTTTTGTATACCTAGACTAGAAGTTGTTCGGCAATGGCACGAAACCTCCTGTAGCGGGCGTCTGAGCGCCTGTGGCGGGGGTAGGAGAGGGGTTCTGGTAGAAACCATTACCGAAGGCCCAGCGCTGCACGCTGTATTCCCAATTTTTAAACTGAGAATCGGAAGAAGAATTCCCTGGCATGGGTCCGCGAGGATTCTCTTTGTCGACAAAGTAGAGGATGGAGTGAGGTTCGGCAGAAATCTCGCCGCGCATGACGGGCTTTAAGTCATTTGGATCTTCTGGTGCGGGTGGGACAAATGAGTCTGGTGCGATATTTGGCAAAACTTTATTCATAAGATCGCGCCAGAGAGGGGAGACGATGAGGCCAGCCACCTTCTTCTCCATAGGAGAGTTGTCGTTGTTGCCGGTCCATGCGCCGATAACGATGTTGGGAGAGTAGCCAATGATCCATGCGTCGCGATAGTCGTTCGAGGTACCGGTCTTTACTGCCACATCGCGATCAGCGACGTAGAGAGGAGAGTTTGGACCATAGCCTGGTGTTCTTGCGACATTGTCGGAGAGGATGCTGTTCACGATGCGCGCAGTTTGTTCGGGGAGGACGCGTTGTGGGTACAAGCTCTCGCGGTCGATAATATTCTCGTAGCTGTCGCGGATCTCTAAGATTGGGGTATACGGATTCCTCACACCATCGTTTGCAAAGACGCTGTAAGCCGAAGTCATATCGAGAAGAGAGACCGCGCCACCTCCCAAGACGAGAGAGAGACCATAGGTGTTCTTCTCCGTAAGGCCTTGGATGCCGAGGCTCTGAGCGAGCTTGATCGAATCATCAACACCCGCGAGATAGAGAGCTTCTACAGCAGGAAGGTTGATGGATTGCGCCAAAGCGTTTCTCACAGTCATAGGGCCGCGGAACGCGTCGTCGTAGTTGCCTGGTGCGTAGCAGTTGTCGTGTGTCGTGAAGTCGTCAGGGGCGCAGGAGGGGTTGAATTGAATCGGCACGTCGTAGAGGATGGTCGAGTCCGTGTAGCCTTTATTGAAAAGAACAGAGTATACAAAAGGCTTAAAGGTCGAACCTGGCTGGCGGTGACTTGTTGAGGCGTTGAAGTTGCCGCCAATGTCTTGGTCGAAGTAGTCGCGCGAGCCGGTCATGGCGAGAATCTCACCCGTCTTCGGGTCAAGGGCGATGATGGCATTGTTGTTCGCGTTGAAGGTTTTCTGGTTTGCTTCACCGTACTTTTTGGCGAGAATCTCGGCTTGTTCTTGGATCGAATAGTCGAGGGTGGTGATGATCTTCCATCCGCCGTTTTGTACCGCATCTTCGCCATATTTCTGGACGAGTTGCTCGATAACAAAGAAGACAAAGTGAGGGGCCTTGATGCTGCCGGAATTCTCACGAGGCTTAAAGGTAACCTTCTCGATAAGAGCACTCTCATATTCTTCTTTGGTAATGAATTCACTACCAAGCATTTCCTTTAATACAAGATTCTTTCTAGCCTCAAGCTCATGTACATACTGGCCGTATGGAGAGAAGTGGGTGGGCGCCTGCGGGATGGCGGCGAGGTAGGCCGATTCAGCCAAAGTAAGATCAGCAGCGTCTTTGCCGAAGAAACGGCTCGCAGCTTCCTCAATACCGTAGACGTTGCCGCCGTAAGGGATCTCGTTTAAGTACAACGAAAGAATTTCCTCCTTCGTGAGTACGCGCTCAAGCTTTAAGGCGAGAATAAGTTCTTTGAGTTTGCGTGTTGGGCTCTTGTCGGTTGTGAGGATGGAGTTCTTCACCACCTGCTGAGTGATCGTCGATCCGCCTTGGCTAAAGGAGAAGGAGGAGATGTTCGCCCAGAGGGCGCGGAGGAAGGAGGAGAGGACGAACCCGTTGTGCTGGTAGAAGGTTTTGTCTTCAATGGCGATGGCTGCGTTCTTCGCGTATGTAGAAATCTTCTCAATCGGCACAACGTCGCGACGCACGTCTTGGGAGAAATCGTAGAGAAGAATGTCTCCCGTGCGGTCATAAATCTTTGTCGAGCTGTCGACGCGGCGCTCCTCAATACTCTCGAGAGCGGGGATACGCAGCGACGCCACCCAAAGCACGCCTATACCACCTACGACGAGCGCGGTGCCAGCGAGAATCATCAGATGGTTCGGGGCAAGGAGCTTCTGTGCGAGCTTCTTCATGAGATTCTCATTTTATCATATTTCTGCTAGATTGTTCGTATGAATAAGGACGCAGCTTCGGCAAACTTACAACGCGTAGAAGAGCTGCTTTCCCGCTCGGTTAAAGAAATCATTCCTTCTCAAGACTCCTTGCGCGAAGTTCTTCTTACGGATAAGAAATTGCGCATCTATATCGGCACTGATGCCACTGGCACCTCTCTCCATTTGGGCCACGCGACCAACTACATGATCCTTGAGCGCTTCCGCCGCCTCGGACACGAAGTTATCTTCTTGGTAGGAGACTTTACATCGCGGATCGGGGACCCGACCGATAAAAGTGATTCGGCCCGTAAGCAACTCACACGCGAAGAAGTGGTAGCCAATACGAAAACGTGGATGGAGCAGATTGCGCCGGTGATCGATATCAAGAACAGTGAGAATCCAGTGAAGGTGATGTACAACCACGACTGGCTTTCCAAACTCTCCTTCGAAGATGTGATCAATCTTTCTTCGAACTTCACCGTGCAGCAGATGATTGAAAGAGATATGTTCCAGGAACGCCTGAAGAAAGGGGAGCCTCTCTACCTCCAGGAATTTTTGTATCCTCTCATGCAGGGATATGACTCCGTAGCCATGGATGTCGATATGGAAATGTGCGGTAACGATCAGAAGTTCAATGCGTTGGCTGGTCGCACGCTTCTTCGCAAGCTTAAAGGGAAAGAAAAATTTGTCTTCATCACGACCCTCCTCGAGAATCCAAAGACCAAGGAGAAAATGATGTCTAAGTCTAAGGGCACTGGTGTCTTCCTTGATTGGAGCGCGGAGAATATGTTCGGCGGCATCATGGCACAGCCTGACGAGAACATGAAGCAATTGTTTGTGGATTGCACGTGGCTCTCTTTCCCAGAGATCGATGAGATTCTCACAGAGCATCCGAAGGCGGCGAAGATGCGTCTTGCGTTCGAGATTGTAAAGATCTATCGCGGGGAAGTGGCAGCGCAGGCAGCCAAAGAGAGCTTCGAGCAAACCTTTTCCAAGGGCGGTATTCCGGAAGATGTTGCGTCTGTGAGTGTGCCTGCCGACAAACCTCTCGTCGATATTTTGCTTGAAGAAGGGCTCGTCGCTTCAAAGACGGAGTTCACAAGACTTATGAAAGACGGCGCTATAAACGAGATTGAGCCTGGTATCTATCGCATCGGCAAACACCGGTTTATAAAGATTGAACGCGTGTAAAAACAAAACACTCCCCGCCATGGCGGGGAGTGTTTTGTAGAAGTCTATTCTTCGTCTGCTTCGTGGTCTTCGAATTCGAGATCGTCATCATCATCTTCCGCCTCGGCGAGTTCGTCGATGCTATCAACGTCCTCATCCAATTCCTCAAGCGGCGGAATACCTTCCTTCTTCTTCAACTCATCCATATCTGGCTCGACAATTTCTTCATCGTCTCTGATCTCGTCCATTTTTGAAAATCTAAGTTAATTTTAATCGAAAACCACTTCAAACAATTTTCGAACGCCTTTATTTCTATCAAATCGCTTTTCGGCTTGCAAGGTGAGTTATACCCACCGCGACCGCGTCGATCTCGTCGTCGAGGCGTTTCTTCTCCGTTTCGGGAATCTGTACGAGTTTCCGCACCATACTTTCTACCTGCGTCTTGTCCGCCTTGCCGTAACCCGTCACCGCGATTTTAACGTCTTGAGGAGAGTATTCATACACCCCCAATCCGGCTCTCGCGGCTTGGAACAGTACCACACCTCGAGCTTCGGCGACACCCATGGCAGAGGTTGTGTTTGCGTTGAAGAAGAGTTTCTCGATGGCGAGTTCGCTCGGGGCCCACTCCTTAATCACTTCATCGAGACGTTTGCCGATGGTGAGGAGGCGCTTCTCATGTGCGTCCCTTGCTTGAGTCACAACGCACTCCGAGTGGAGGAGAGAAATCTTGCCGCCTTCTTGCATAAGCACAGCGAGACCCATCCTGTCGAAGCCGGGGTCGATACTTATGATGGTGATGGAGTTATTCTGCATTCGTATACACGTCCTGCACTTCGTCGTTTTCTTCCAGAGCATCAATGAGTTTCTCAAGAGCTGCTTCGTCCTCGGGAGAGAGAGGGGTTGTCATGGTCGGCTTCCACTCCGCGCCTTCCTGGGCGAAGGCCCACGCAGCAGATCCCTGAGCGGCAAGAGAGGTGCCGTGTTCGGAGAGGATAAATTTAATTTCCTGCGCGGCCTTGTTTCTGTTTGAGGTCAAAGCTTCGATAATAAGAGCGGAGCCGCCAGGGCCGTAGGCTTCGTAGGTAATATTGTCCAAATGTTCAGCTTCCGTACCGACACCCTTTTTCACGGCGCGCTCGATGTTGTCGTTTGGCA
>CAZBQU010000007.1:0-19498 GCA_964494215.1 uncultured Candidatus Saccharibacteria bacterium
GTCTCCGCGTCTTTGATATCAGGATTTTCGTCAGTCTTCGGAGCTTCTGGGTTCACAGGTTCGGCGCTCGCGGGAGCGTTCTTACTCATCCACTCGCCAATCTTCTGCATCTCGGTCGAGAGCGCTTCGGTTGCCGACTTCAAGGATTCGATTGTGCCACTCTCCTTCTCCTTCTTGAGCGCGTCGATCTTGCCTTGGACACCACTCTTAATATCTTCCGGCACCGTCGCATTGTCTTTGAGAGACTTCTCAGCTGTGTAGGTGAGCTGCTCCGCCATATTGCGAGCATCAACCAAGTCCTTCTTCTTTGCATCTTCACCGGCGTTTGCTTCGGCGTCCTTCTGCATCTTCTCAATCTCCTCCTTAGAAAGGCCGGAGGAAGCTTCGATACGGATCGACTGCTCTTTGCCGGTTGTCTTGTCCTTCGCTCTCACGTTCAAGATACCGTTCGCGTCCACGTCAAAGGTCACTTCGACCTGCGGCATACCGCGTGGAGCTGGTGGGATCCCGTCGAGGATGAAGCGCCCGAGAGATTTGTTGTCTCCTGCCATAGCACGCTCACCCTGGACAATGTGGATCTCAACGGAAGTCTGGTTGTCAGCGGCGGTCGAGAAGGTCTGAGACTTCGCAGATGGGATCGTCGTGTTCTTTTCGATAAGCTTCGTTGCGACGCCACCCATGGTCTCAATACCGAGCGAGAGCGGGATAACATCCAAGAGAAGAACGTCCTTCACATCACCCGCGAGGATACCACCCTGGATCGCAGCACCAAGAGCGACGACTTCGTCTGGGTTAATAGACTTGTTTGGCTCCTTACCGAAGAAGGCCTTGGCCGCTTCAACAAGAGCAGGCATACGAGTCTGACCACCAACAAGAATCACTTCGTCAATTTCACCGACCTTGAAGGGCGAAGCTTCCATAGCGCGCTTCGTGATTTCCATCGCGCGGTCTACGAACTCACGTGAGAGTTCTTCGAGCTTGGCGCGAGTCATCTTCATAAGCAAGTGGCGCGGGCCAGAAGCGTCTGAGGTGATGAATGGGATGTTCACTTCCGTCTCGGTCGCAGTGGAGAGTTCGATCTTTGCCTTCTCAGCCGCTTCGTCTAAGCGCTGGAGAGCGAGCGCGTCACTTCTCACGTCGATACCAGACTCTTTCTTAAATTCTTCAGCGATGTAGTTCAAGATCTTCTGGTCGATGTCCTTACCACCCAAGTGCGAGTCTCCGTCGGTCGACTTCACTTCGACAACATCGTCGCCCACTTCGAGAATTGAGACATCGAAAGTCCCACCACCGAAGTCAAAGACGGCAATCTTTTCGTTCTTCTTTTTATTAAAGCCGTAGGCCAAAGCGGCCGCCGTCGGTTCGTTGATGATGCGGAGCACTTCGAGGCCTGCAATCTGTCCGGCATCCTTAGTCGCCTGACGCTGAGAGTCATTGAAGTACGCAGGCACGGTGATGATAGCTTGAGTGACCTTCTCGCCAAGACGTGCCTCGGCATCAGCCTTCAACTTCTGGAGAATCATGGCGGAAATTTCTTCCGCGCGGAAGTCTTTATCTCCCATCTTTACGAGCACGCCACCATTCGCTCCTTCCTTCATTTCAAATGGGACGGTGACCTTGTCCTTCTGCACGGCAGGGTCGGAGAATGTGTGGCCGATGAAGCGCTTGATACCGAAGACGGTGTTCTTCGGATTCGTCACCGCCTGGCGCTTAGAAAGAAGGCCGACGAGACGTTCGCCCGTCTTCGACACAGCGACAATAGAAGGCGTGGTGCGCGCGCCCTCTGCGTTCTCCAAGATCTTCGGGGCGCCGGCCTCCATGACCGCTACTGCCGAGTTAGTCGTACCCAAGTCGATACCGATGATTTTTGCCATGTGAGTAGTAGATAGTGGTTAGTAAATGGTAGATAGTTAACCCTGATATTCCCCAATCTTCACTTTCGCCGCCCTGATCACCTTCCCTGCTAAGCTGTAACCCTTCTGGAGGACTACTACAACGGTGTGATCCTTTTCTTTCTCCTTCACCTGCTCCATACCGATTGCTTCGTGGAAGCGAGGGTCGAACGGCGCCCCCAGAGGTTCAAGCTCTTCCAGTCCCTTGCTCTTTAAGACGGAGAGGAACTGTTTATAAATAGGTTCGAGTCCCGTCTGTCCGGCGGCGATAGCTATAGTAAAGCTATCTAAGATTGGAATCAATTCCTCGAGAAGGCCTTGGTTCGCGAACTTCAAGAACTCCAACTTCGCCTCCTCGTCACGCTTGCGGAGATTAACGAAGTCCGCTTGTGTGCGCTGCCAGCCGTCCAAATTCTCCTTCGCCTTCTCCTCCGCCACTTTCAACTTGTCCTTCAACTTCTTAATGCTCGCGCCCTGAGATTCTTCAGCAAGAACCGAATCATCGAGCGTGTCATCTTGTTCTATCGAGATATCGTTTTCTTCATTCATAGTGCACATAGAATACTGAAATTGGAGGGGCAAATCAAGCAGACTTGACAAATACCTTATTTAGGTGTATGATAAGAAAAGGAGGATAGGAATGGATGCATTGATCAGTTTTGCCGTAACCATCGGGGTGATGCTCATTGGCTTCGATGTGGTGAGTAAGGCGTTCGGCCAGGGAGTCAACAAGCTCTACCGCCGCGGCCTGCGGATGCTCCTGCGACTCCTTCGGGAGATTGGGAGGTCGATCTTCGACTTCCTGCGCTGGGCTCTCCCCCACATGGGCACCGGACTCAGGAATTTGTTCCGGTGGATGAACACGTGACGCGCGCGACCTTTGGTCGCGCGCTTTCTTTTGCATAAAAACTAACTTGACAAATACTGTCTTTAAGAGTATGATAAGAAAAGGAGGTTCCAAATGAAAAAAGCCATCAAGGCTTTGAAAGTTCTCGCCGTCGGCACGTACTTTGTTTCCTGGATGGCGGTAGTGGTGATGTTCATCCTTGGCTTCATGTCGAACGACGCCGTGGGTCTGTGGTGCTTGAACCACTTCCCCTACGCGTTCGCTGCCGGGTTTGTGCTCATGGCTCTCATGCCTGGACTCGACTACATCGACCTTGACCCGCGCCCGAAAGCCCAGACTTAAGTCTGGGCTTTGCTTTTTATATAATTACATTGCACCCGTCAAAAAAAGAAACCCTTTCGGGTTTCTTTTTTTGATTATCTTTTTGACCACTGAGGCGCCTTGCGGGCCTTCTTGAGACCGAACTTGCGGCGCTCTTTGGCGCGAGGGTCGCGCTTGAGGAAGCCCTTCACCTTGAGCTTGGTGCGAAGTTCTGGTTCGTTCTCGATCAATGCGCGAGCGATACCGTGACGCACAGCCTGGGCCTGGGAGGAAACACCACCACCGACGAGCTTCACCGTAACGGCAAACTTCTCAGGAGTATCTGCAAAGACGGACATGATGTCGGAGCGAAGCTGCGCAACTGGGAAATAATTTTCAAACTCACGGTCATTCACCGTAAGCGTCGTCTTCGAAGAAGGCGTGATGCGGACGCGAGCAACGGAGGTCTTTCGACGACCAACGGTTTCAATATAACGGGACGTGTCTTTGGTAGCGGTCATGTTAGTCGGTGATTTTCAAATTCTTCATCATGCGAGGGCGCAACTTGTTCTTGGGGAGCATACCATAGACAGCGCGGCGAAGCACTTCCTTGGCACCCTTCTTCTCAATGACATGCGACATGCTCTCGAGAGTCAAACCACCTGGGTAGAGAGAGTGACGAGCGTACATCTTGTCGCGAAGCTTGTTGCGGTCAAGCGACATAGCGCCGGCAGCACGCACTTCAACTTCAACAGTTGGGATCGTATTGCGAGCGAAGTCGGTGCGATTTTTCCCCATGAGAATAACCGCGATCTCTGTCGCGATGCGTCCGGGAACCTTACCTGTGGCGTCGATGACGTATTTTTCCATAAAATTAAACGAGTTCAATGACTGCTTCGGGAGCACCGTCGGAAGCACGGCGGACCATTTTAGTAATCCTCGTGTATCCACCCGCCCTCTCTTTATAGCGGATCGAGAGGTCTGTGGCAATCTTTGCAGCGGCCTCCTTGCCGATGCGACCTTCCAAGACGCGGCGGGAAGCGAGTGTGCCCTTCTTGCCCAAGGTGATGAGCTTCTCGATCATTGGGCGCAAAGACTTAGCCTTGGCCTCAGTGGTCTTGATCTTCTCCTCAGTCGTAAGCGCGTACACCAAAGACTTCATGAGAGCGACTCTCTGGTTCTTTTCGCGTCCGAATTTTCTGAATGTCTTGTGGTGCGCCATAGTGATTACTTAAGAGTGATACCGAACTCGCCCAAGGCCTTCCTGATCTCTTGGATGCCCTTGGCACCCAAGCCTTCTACCTCAAGAAGATCCTTCTCCTTCTTGCGAGCGAGACCACCGACCGTGCGGATGTTCGCGCTCGTCAAGGCGTTCTGTGTGCGAGCGGAGAGGTCGAGGGATTCCGTGCGAGTCTTCAAGACCTCAGGGTCTACTTCGGACTTAACAGCGTGAGTCGGAGCTTCGCTTCCAGCATCTACACCCATCGGAGCTTCTGGCTCATCTTCCTTGAAGCCGACAATGGCCTTCAACTGGTTGATCATAATCTCGATTGCAGAAGAGAGAGCGACGGTTGGAGTGACAGTGCCGTCCGTTTCGATGAACATGCGGAGCTTGTTGAAGTCCGTGCGATCACCAACGCGCATGTTCTCAACTTCGTAGGAAGCGCGGCGGATAGGAGTGAAGATGCCGTCGAGAGCGATCGAACCGATATCAACGCGGTTCTTGTCGATCATTTCCTTCGGCATAAAGCCCAAGCCCTTCTCTGCTCTGATTTCCATTTCAATCGAAGCGTTCTTGGAGGTGAGGGTGGCGATAACCTGGTCCGGTGTGAGGATTTCTACCTGGCCTGGAACGTCGAGGTCAGCGGCAGTCACAACCTTCTCACCCTTCACCTTAAGAGAGATAACCTGAGGCTCATCGACCGTCATGCGCATGCGGATCTTCTTAAGATTCAAGAGGATGGTGATGACATCTTCCTTCACACCGTCAATAACGGAGAACTCATGCGTCACACCCGAAATCTTAACTGCAGTGATAGCAACGCCCGGGAGGGACGAGAGGATAATGCGGCGGAGGCTGTTACCCAACGTATGACCGTATCCAGGGTAAAGACCTTCAATCTCAAAAACCCCCGTCTCTCCTTCCTCGGAGAGAACTCGCGGCTTGCTCGGAAGATGAATGGTGTATTCGGCCATAAAATAAGCTATTGAAATCTGTTAAATTTATCTGTTATAGAATCCGATCACGATACCGAGATCGAAGGTCTGAGCGGCACGGTCATAAACCGGCGCGCCAATAACCTTTGCCTCACGCTTCTCCGGATTGGCTTCGATCCAGGCCGGGGCGGCCTGTCCCTTCATCCGCTCAGACACCTCGCCGAAGAGCGGGCTCTGGGTCGAGCCAGCGCGGATGCCGATAACGTCACCCTCTTCGATATGGATGGAGGGCACCGTCACACGGCGTCCGTTCACGGTCGTGTGACCGTGGCTTGCGGCCTGACGAGCCTGGGAGCGAGTTTTGAGAAGGCCGGAGCGGAAGAGAACGTTGTCGAGGCGAGTTTCAAGAAGGCCGAAGAGCGTCTGAGACGGATTGGCGCTCTTCGCAGCCTTGTCGACATATCCGCGGAACTGTCTCTCAGAAAGACCGTAGGTAAAGCGAGCCTTCTGCTTCTCATTCAAAGCTTGACCGAATTCCGACTTCTGCTTCTTGAACTTGGCAGTTTTCTCTTTGCGCGCGAGTGAAAGACCGAACTTGGCGGTCTGCGTTTTCTCGAAAACGGGAGCTCCGAGGCGACGTGCGATTTTGTATTTAGGTCCGATTTGCATAAAGATTATTTATATTGAACGAGTCGACTATGTGCGGCGAGCGCGCGGCGGCTTCGGGCCGTTGTGCGGCACTGGGGTAAGGTCCTGAATAGTCGTGAGGTAAATGCCCTTCGAGATAAAGCCGCGGATAGCGGACTCACGACCAGAACCAACGCCCTTGATAATCACCTTCACCTCCTTGATACCGATGGTTGCGGCCTTAGCAGCAAGCGTTTCGCCGATCTTTGCGGCTGCAAACGGAGTACCCTTCTTAGCACCACGGAAGCCGAGGGAGCCGGAGGTCGACCAAGCGAGCGTGCCACCCTTCATGTCGGTCAACACAAGCTTCGTGTTGTTGTAGGTAGACTCCACGCAAAGAATCCCAGAGTCGATGCGACGGCTCTTGGATTTTGTAACGACAACCTCAGGAGCCTTTTCGACTCCTTCGGTGACCTTCTCTTCAGTTGTAGCAAGTTTCTTCTGTCCCATAGTATGTATATGCTATTTCTTCTCGGCAATCTTACGGCCGGTGCCCATGGTCTTTCTCACGTTGCCGCGGCGAGTGCGTGAGTTGGTCTTCGTGCGCTGACCGCGAACTGGCAAACCTCTCATGTGACGAACACCGCGATATGCCTTGATATCCTTCAAACGCTTCACGTTCGCAGCGGTTTCGCGCTTAAGGTCACCTTCCAAAGTAAGAGCTTCGATGATGCTGCGGATTTTGTTCTCCTGTTCGATGGAGACTTCCTTAACCTTCATCTCAGCCGGAAGGCCCGCCTGAGCGAGGATCTCCTGCGCGCGAGAGCGACCGACGCCGTAGAGCGTGGTCAGGCCAATTTCAAGGCGCTTTTCATCCGGAATGGTGATACCCAGTATTCTCATTTATCCTTGTCTTTGCTTATGTCGAGGGTTGGCCTTGCACACAACGTACACATAGCCCTTTCTTCGGACTATCTGGCATTTGGCACAGATTTTCTTGACCGCGGCCTTTACTTTCATAAGGAACTTGTATTCTAACCCAAGCGACTTTTATTGTCTAGAGGCGCTTAGTAATCCGGGCTTTTCCGCCGTATGGCTCGAGCTCAAGAAGGACACGATCCCCTACCAATACGCGGATCCGGTGAAGGCGCATCTTACCAGAAAGATAGGCGAGAATCGAGTCCCCAGAAGGCGCAGAATCAGCGCTTTGCCCTGGCGCAACTCCTTCAACAGGGTCAAGAACCACACGAAACATAATGTTCGGGAGGGATTCAATAACAGTAGCAGTACGTTCGAGTTCTTTATTGGCGGGCATTATTGTAGATCGGTTTTCTTAACGGTAATATCGGCGGCTTGAGCTGGGAAGGAACTTTTCCAGAATGGGCGGATTGTGGCAGTTGCTGTCTTCACAGTTGGATAATTTTTCAAGACTTGCTGAAGATCTGAGGCAGAACGACCAGCGAGGTCAGCCTTGAGAGCGACTTCGTCTGTCTGCCAGACGAGAAGCGAGGTGCCGGAAACAGTGAAGTCGATTTTGTTGGTAGTCGCGAGGTCGGTCGGCGCAGTACCCGCAAAGGCAACCTGGAGTGCATCGAGACTTTGGAGCTCGACATGGTCATCGGCCAAGACGCCATTCTGCCCGAGAGAGAGCGCGGTGGCAAGGTCGGCCTTTTTAAACATGATGCCGTAGAGAGTCCCGCGCATGTTGACCAAGGCATCTCCACTCGTTTCTGCCGGAGTCTGAGGCATGTCCTCATAAGTCACCGTGGAGAGTGTTGGGAAGAGGATGAAGTCAGGTGGCACCTCAGCAGCAGCCTTGGCGAGAAGATCCTGACGGAGGTTCTGCTCAAGGCTAGCCTTCGCTTTTGCGAGATCGGTACCGTTCACCGTGCGCTCCTTACCGATATAACCTCCGGTCATAGGAGTCTTTGAACGAGCATAGATCGTGGCGGCCCGTGGCGTACCCTTCAAACCCGGCAAGGTGAAGTCCGTTAAGGCAATGTTGTAACTCTGGCCCGGCTGGTCAGCAGTGACGACGGCCTCAATAGAACCAGGCGTTGTCCCCTTCTTACCAGGGATAGTAATACCCTGAGTCACACGGTAGACCTTGCCATCCGCACTCTCGAAGCGCGTGTTCGTGACCAAAGTCTGTGGGTCAGCGGAAGCATCGTTATAAACGATAATCGTACCGGAAGCCTTACGACTCACGTCAGATTCACCAGAAGCCGGAACCGCTACTCCCTTATCCCCTGAGAGCTTCACAACACTGTAGAGGAGGCCAGTGGCACCTGTCTTATATGCAGAATATGTTTGGCCTGTGAACGAGAGTTCGACGCTCTTTGGTGTATAGGTGAGAGTGGCACCTTTGAAAAGGGAGAGGATGGCGAAGGCGAGGAGGACGAACGCACCACCGAGCGAGAGCCAGTAAGTCTTTCTCGAAGAACGCACGGGGCGCGGTGGAAGAGGACGCTCGGAAGGTTCTAGAGTCTCAGTCTCAAGGCGCGAGAGAATCGGCGGCACCGTGCGCCTCACACCGTCCATCCCAATTGGAGCGGGGGCAGGTGCGGGAGTGTCGAGGCGATCGGTACGACGACGACCTTCTGGAATCGGAATGTTCCTGATGCTTTTGCGTCTCTCTGGTAGAGAAACGCCGTCAATGTTCTTGGGCATGTAGAAATTATAACCCGACTTTCTATTATTCCAATAATTATTCGAGTACGGCTTTGATTCTGCGCACACCAGCAGAGACTGCTTCCTCCTTCACAATCTTAAAATGTCCGAGCTCCGAAAGGTTCTCGACATGTGGCCCGCCACAGAATTCCTTAGAATACGCAGCCTCGAGAGAATCACCAATATAATAGACGCTCACTTCGTCAGGATATTTCTCACCGAAGAAATGACGTGCACCCGTCGCCTCTGCCTCCACCTTCGGCATGACGACCTTGTGGACAGAGAGACCAGCGGCAATCTTTTCATTCACGATCTCTTCTACCTTCTGCTTCTCTTCATCCGTCATCTTGCGGTCGAAGGAGAAGTCGAAGCGCAGTCGCTCCGGCGTAATGTTCGAGCCCTTCTGCCCTACCCCGTCACCCAACACATCGTGGAGAGCCTGGTGAAGCACGTGCGTCGCGGTGTGATACTTCACTTCCACCTCAGAGTGGCCAGCCAAACCTCCCTTAAACTTTTGGTCAGCGCCAGCGCGCGAAAGCTCTTGGTGCTTTTTGAAATCCTCTTGGAACTTCACACGATCGATCACAATTCCCTTTTCTTTAGCGATTTCTTCAGTAAGCTCAATGGGGAATCCGTACGTAGTGGAGAGAACAAATGGATCGATTCCTTGTTCAAACTTTTTCAAACCTTCATCAAGGGTTTTCTCAAATTTTGCCACTTCTTCAAGCAAAATCTGTTCGGTTTGAGAATTAAATTCGTAGAAAACAGCGTAATCCTTCATAACGGCACGCACTGTTGGTAAAAGATCTTTGTTTCTAAAGTATGCGCGACGGATAAGGCGGCGGAGAATATATCCACGCTCCGTGTTCGAGGGCACGACGCCATCCGCAATCATAAATACCGCTGCGCGAATGTGATCCGCCACAACTCGCGTATCAGTGGTCGCAGGATTCCCTGCAAACGCAAAGAGGTCCGTATCAAATACAGTAGCCACACCTTGAGAAACCATCGCTAAGCGTTCAAGACCCATGCCAGTGTCGATCCCCTTCGTGGGCAGCGGCGCGAGAGTTTTGTCCTTACTCTGATAGAACTCGTTGAAAACAACATTCCAAATTTCAATCCCACTCACATATATTTCTGTAGTTGGACCACACGGACCTTCTTCCCCGGTCGGACCCCAGAAGTTGTCGGCTCGTCCGCATTTCCTGATTTCAATATTGGGATCAAGCGTTTTCCATATTTCAGCAGATTCCGTATCTTCCGGCACGCCCGCCTCACCCTCAAAGACCGTGACGTAGTCGATCTTCAAACCCATGACCTGAGTGACAAACTCATGCGCGTAGGAAATCGCTTCTTTCTTCCAATAACCACCGAAGGAGAAGTTCCCGAGCATTTCGAAGAAGGTCAGATGGCGTTCATCCCCCACTTCTTCAATATCAGAGGTACGAACACTTTTCTGCACAGAGGTGGTGTTCTTGGAATTAAAATCGACCAAGGGATCCTTCTTGCCGATGTAGTACGGCTTGAACTGCTGCATGCCAGCAGTGGTGAAGAGAACCGAAGCATCTCCGTCAGGCACGAGAGAAGAAGATGGCACAATCGTGTGGCCCTTGGACTCAAAAAACTTTAGGAATTGTCTTCGAATATCAGCGGAATTCATAAAAAGCAATATAACATAAAAACAAATAAGGGCGGCACACGATGGTGCCGCCCTGAGATCTCCCTGAAGACTAGTTGCCTTGAGGGAGTGACTGGTAGATGCCGTGCCATTCCTGGTCCTGGACGACGGCCCCGGACTGGTTCAGGACCGTAGCCTTGGCCTCAACACGGATGAGTCCACGTCTGAGCTCCTGAAGTCTGGCCACTTGCATACGGAGACGGATTTCGTCGCCGGCATACACTGGTTCCTTGAACTTCAAGTTCATTTCGCGAAGCCGCATTCCAGTTCGAGCAAAGCACTCGAAGCTGTGAGCGAGGCCTGTTGCTCGGGAAAATACGAGTGCTCCTTGAGCGATCGTGCCCTTGAGCCCACACGCACGTGCGAACTGCGGATCGAGGTGAATGGGGTTTTTGTCCCCAGACATCTCAGCGTAGGCGTTGATCAGTTCCTGACCAATCAACACAAAAGGGCTCTCAAGAACAAGCCCTTCACACAAGATCTGAACCGGCTCCATTCCTGTGAATGCCGGTGCAAACCCGTCTTGAACACCCCGAGCTACGACACTGCTAATACCGACACCCATACAGAGAACCTCCAACCATAAACTTTATCATAGCTACCACTTTTGACAATAACTAGCTTATATTGTCTTCAACACCTGGAAATCTTTCTCCAATGTCTCTATTAACTTCCGGTTATAGATTGCCGCAGCGGGGTGGTAGAGAGGCACGAGCTTAAAGGTGGCAGCTTGCAGTATCTGTCCATGCAAGGCGCCGATAGGAAGAATCTCTGACTCCAAACCGTACCGCTCCATGACGTATTGCATCGAGAAGCGACCAAGTGTTGCCACCACTCTCGGCTTAATCGTCGCAATCTCCCGGTCGAGGAAGGGAGCATACAAAGCAATCTCTTCAGTCGTGGGGTCACGGTTCTCGGGTGGACGATCCTTCACGATATTTGTGATGTAAACGTCCTCACGTTTGGCCCCAATTGAATATAAAAGTTTCTCAAGCACCTTACCCGCCGCTCCAACGAATGGGCGACCAACCTTTGACTCATTGCGTCCCGGCGCTTCACCGATAAACATGATTTTGGCATCATGACTTCCCTCTCCCATTACTGGGAAGTAATTATTTTCCCTGCGATATACAGCAAGTGGCGATCCGGTGAGAGCTAGAAGATCATTCTTCACTCGTTCTAAAGCAGCAATCTTTTCCTCCATATATTTATTCGATGATCCGGTCCATCACGGCGCCGCCAAGGCAGATGTCTCCGCTGTAAAAGACAATCGATTGGCCGAGTGAGAGGCCGCGCACTGGCTCCGCGAAGGTGATCGTCTCCCCCTCGATCTCTACGGGCAATTTCTCGCCGCGGTAACGGATACGAGCGGTGGTCACTCGATCCTGAGGTTCGTTGATCCAGTTTAGATTCTTGAGAGCAATTTTCTTGGGTGAGTGCTCTGTAATTTCTTCGCGCTTGTCGGAAACGATAAGGCGATTCTTTTCAACATCTTTCCCGATGACATAAAAGGGCCCACTCGCAACCTCTTTCTTCGTAATCTCAAAGCCATGCCGTTCGCCCACGGTGTAATGCACCAACCCTTTGTGTGTACCGATACGTGCGCCCTCCGGGTCGCACACGTCCCCCGGCTTACTTTCTATATAGTGCGCGAGGAAATCATCCATGGACACATCCCCCATGAAGCAAATTCCCTGACTATCCTTCTTCTCGGCAACGGGCAGCTTAAACTTTTTTGCGAGCTTCCTTACTTCCGACTTTTCTAAATGACCTACGGGGAAGAGGGTGTGTGCCAAGTCATCCTGCGTAAGCGTCCAGAGGAAATACGACTGATCCTTGCCTCCATCGCGCCCTTCCACGAGATGCAAAGGTCTAACCTCTGCATGGACTCGCGCGTAATGCCCGGTGGCGATATAGTCCGCGCCAAGAGCTTTCGCCTTCTGCCAGAAGATGCCGAACTTAATCTCTCGGTTACAGAGCACGTCCGGGTTCGGCGTACGGTTCGCACGATACTCAGCGAGCATCGTGTCGACGACAGCTTCCTTGTACTCCTTCTCCGCATCGATAAAGAGAAACGGGATATCGAGCGTAAGCGCCACCTTCATGGCATCACGGCGCTCCTCGCGCCACGTACACGGCAACCAGTCGGGCTGCCACGCGCGGATAAAGACCCCCGTTACGTCATAACCTTCTTTCTTAAGGAGCGTGGCGGACACAGCGGAGTCCACTCCACCAGAAAGCCCGACAAATACTTTCGCCTTAGTTCGGGAGATATTTGATGATGTTTTGCTTATGTTCTTCAAAGGTCTTCGCATAGTGCATCTTCCCGTCCTTACCTGTCAAGAAATAGAGATACGGCGTCGAGCTTGCGTGGAGAGCGGCTTCGATTGAGATGAGGCCTGGGTTATTGATCGCTCTTTTGGGCAAACCTTGGAATTCATATGTTCCCATTTCGGAGTCAACCTGCAAGGGCATGCCGAGCTTCAACCGTCGCCACAGAATGTCGGAAATAAGTTCTCGGTCCACCTTGGTCTTGGCCTCAGCTTCAAGAAGTGAGGCCATTCGGACGATGTCTTCGAGCGTCTTTCCTGAAGCACTGACGCGCGCCATGAGCGGAGATGTTTTACGTACAAAATTATCGTACAGAATCTTAATCGTCGAAGAAGCCGTCGCTGTCACCGGCATAAAGTACGTATCGGGGAAAAGATACCCTTCAGGAGCCGTCGCAAGGAAAATATTGTTCTCAAAGAACGTAAAGCGCTCGTCGAAGAGATTAGAAATTTTACCCACCGTAAAGCCTTCCGGGATCGTTACCTTGATTGTCTCGATCCGGTGATCACCACGGAAGATACGCCACGCAACAATAGGCGCACCAGTTGGTGTGTCAAAGAAGTATTGCCCTGCCTGCATCCCCCGTTCCCCACCAAATATAATGGCGAAGGTGCGGAACCAGAAACTCGAACGGATAAGTCCGTCCGCTTCGAGTACGTGGGAAATTTCTTGGAGCCCCGCTCCTTCGGGCACGGTGAGAATAATCTCTTTGGGGAACGTAGCTGGAGCTGTCATGCTCCATGCCGTAAGACACAGGAGAAGAGTGATGAGAACAAGCCAGAAGCGTCGATCGTGGAAGAATGAAAGCGGCATTAGACAGGGAGGTTCGCGGGCGCGTCGGCTTTCTTGGACGGAATGCGGTTCAAGGTTGGCGTGGCAGCGACCATCGAGCTTGGGAAGTGCCAGAGCGTCGCAATCTCTTCGGTTGTGAGAATGTACGGTTTGTCGTCATGTACGTACTTGAAGGGCTCATTGAAATGCGCGCGGCGTTTGTATGCCTCAAGCATTTTGCGCTCACTCTCAGTCTTCCTCATATCTCGGAAGTCCTGCCACGGATAGTCGAAGTCGTAGCCAGAAGGTTTGAAGCCGTTCAAGGTCTGAGAGCTGAACTGTTTGAAGACTCCCAAGATGCCGCCGATCTTATTTCCATCAAAGGCATCCTTCTCGGCGAAGTACGCGACGCGGATCATGGAGTCGAAGGCTGTCTTCTCGAGCGAGCGCTCGATGGCCTTAATCGTTTCCTTCTGAGCATCCGTGAGGGCCTGGAGAGTCACTGGCTTGTCCTTCTCGGGCTTCACATGCGCCTCCTTCTCGATAATCTTTTTGATCTCTTCTTTCGCGGCAGTTTTCCAATCAGGCTTCGTGGTCAAGCGACCGTACTTAAATGTCTCCTTGGTATGGCCCTGGAGGAGAATCTGAATCCATGCGTGCTCACCCGGGCGCAGTGAGCCCAAGAACTCAAGCACTGGCGTGATGGGATCATTTTTATATTCTTCCTTCGGATTGTCATCAAGACCGTAGTCTGCGTACGTCTTAATCGGAAAGGCGTCTGCCTTGGTGAGGACGATATGAGAAAATTTCCCGAACTTATACTTAGCGGGATCATGGTGAACAGCAAGAGCGTAGTCGGGCGCTTCGTGAATTTCAATATTGGGGAACTGAGCATAGAGCGCCGTCTCCACAGCACCCTTGAACTTGGCATGCATCCAAATATAAAAGTGGACTTGCCCACCCGTCGAGACAAGTTCGAGTGAGAACCAGGGACGCACGCGGCCCTTGAGATACGCATCGGCCACGGTGCCCACCCCCGTCTGACTCAAGCTCTGGATAAAGACTTCCATAAGCGCGGGGCTCTTCAACATCTCGTTCGGTAACTTCACCTCAAGTAGCAAGCTGCCTTGAGCCTTAATCCATTCTTGACGCTTAAATGACATCCATGAGTGGAAGGAGAAGAAGAGGATGGCACACGGTGCCCATATTGGCCACAAGAGAAGCGCGATATGTGCAGCGCGCGGCAAGACGTCGTATTTGAAGAGCGTGAGAAAATCTCCGAACATACTCTTATTCTACACTACCTCAAGAGACCTGGGGTGTGGAAACGAAGCTTCTTAGGAGGCGTTCGAATACCTTCCCTCCTTATCACGCTTGAAGAACTTTGGGTTCTGGAGATTGACGAGAATCGTGTTCTCTTTGACGTAGCGTTCCTTCAAAACCTTTTCAACAATCTTTTCCTTGCTGAGAGCTCCTTCCTTGTCGAGAATCTTCTTGATGACGTCCTTCACAACACCGGACATGTAACCCCATTCAGCGAGCGCGTAGAGACCGCGGCCGACAAGCACGAAGCGCGGGTCCTTGATGAGTTCATTGTGCGTGGTGGCGACGTGAGCCTTTTTATTGAAATACTGGGAAATCGCTTTCGCTACCTCCTTGAAGTGGATGGGAGAACCGTGCTTCCTGATCACAAGGAAGGCATAGTCACGCATACCCTTGGCATTCACATTCGGAGAAGAAGCACGACCCCATTCGCCAAGCGGATTCTTGTCGATCTTGTGCGAGATAGAGAGCCAGCGCTTGATAACCTCTTCGTTCTTATACTTTTCATTGACGTCGCGGATCTCTTCGAGGAAAGAGTTGATGAGATCACTCTCTACCACGAGCTCATCGTCAGAAAGTTTGCTATACAACTTGCGCAAAGCGCCTTGAATCTTTTGAGAAAGCTCTGGGTCAGCATGCCAGCGGTGTTTGAACTCACCATCTTCCTTCTCACGCTTAAATTCTTCACCAATAACAAGGAGGAAGTGGAGATGGTTCTGAACACTTGCGTCCTTCGAAAGGTGCGCGAGTAAATCCTTCTCAGACACGAGGCCGCCGAGTTCAATAAGAATAGCTTTGAGTTCGGTGAAAATTGGTTCGGATTCTTTATACGTTTTGGACTTCCTGATGGCGGCGAGGGAGTGGTTCTCAATCTGGCGAACACGTTCACGAGTGATTGTGTACTTCTTGCCGATGGCGTCGAGGGTCAACTTGTTCGACTTGGCACCCAATCCGTAACGCGAAACGAGCACGTCTTGTGCGCGCTTAGCGAGCACCGAAAGAAGGCGCTTCGTGATCTCTTTAGGCTTGAAACTCAGGGTGATCTTTTCATTCATATACCTATTTCTATCACTTGACATAGTTTATGTCAAGGCCAGGCTACGCAGTGACAAAATTGACTAATTTCCCCGGCACCCAGAGGGCCTTCACGACCGTTTTACCCTCAAGCCACTTCCCCATCTCAGGGAGGGCCCGGGCCATCTCTAAGGCCTCAGCCTCTCCTATACTTGACGAAGCAGAGAACTTACTTCTTATTTTGCCATCAACTTGGACCACAATCAAGGCCGTTGCGGAAACGAGCTTCGCGCTGTCGTACATCGGCCACGAAGTGGTGTGGATAGACTCCGTGTGGCCGAGTGCCTGCCAGAGTTCTTCGGCCATATGAGGGGCAAACGGTGCGAGAAGTGCAAGGAGAGCTTCGTATTCGGCTTGGCTTATCGCCGAGTGCTTCTCAAGTGCGTTCGTATAAATCATCAAACTCGACACAGCTGTGTTGAAGCCGAGCGTTTCAATATCTTCGGAAACCTTCTGGATTGTCTGATGCATGAGGGAGACATCCGTCACTGGAGTATCAACACTCACCTTTTCCGAGAGCTTCCAGACACGTTCGATAAACCGGCGCGGCCCCACGAGAGAATTCTCGTTCCACGCAATGGCCTGCTCGAAAGGACCCATGAACATCTCATAGAGACGGAGTGTATCAGCACCGAAACGCTCAACGATCGCATCCGGGTTCACAACATTGCCCTTCGACTTACTCATCTTCTCCCCTCCTTCCGCGAGAATGAGTCCGTGCGACGTGCGCTTCTTGTACGGCTCAGAAGTCGGCACCAATCCGATATCAAAGAGGAACTTATTCCAGAAGCGTGAGTAGAGCAAGTGAAGCACCGTGTGTTCCATCCCACCGTTATACCAGTCGACCGGCATCCAATACTTCAACTGTTCCGGCGAAGCAAAGGCCTCGTCGTTATGCACATCAGCATAGCGAAGGAAGTACCACGAAGAACCCGCCCAATTGGGCATCGTATCTGTCTCTCGCTTCGCCGCGCCGCTACACGTAGGGCACGTTGTGTTAACCCAATCGGAAATAGCCGCGAGTGGCGACTCTCCGTTGTCGGTCGGCTGATAATTTTCTACTTTCGGCAATTCGAGAGGGAGATCCTTTTCAGAAAGCGGCACGATCCCGCACTTCTCACAATGCACCACGGGGATCGGTTCGCCCCAATAGCGCTGGCGGGAGAAGACCCAATCGCGCAACTTATACTTCGTCACCTTGGTACCAAAATCTTCGAAGCCAGCCTTTTCGTATCCTTCGACAATAGGAAGATTGTGTTTCAACGCGAAGACACGATCGCGTTCATCGTCAGCCGGCACACCCATAATGGCTCCGGTGCCGTAATCAGAAAGAACGTAGTCGGCTTCCCACACTGGGATCTGAGCCTTCGTCGCCGGGTTCGTCACATACCTGCCGGCAAACTTATCTTCCTTGCCCGAAACCGCGAGGAACGTGGCCCCGTGGATTGTGTCGGGGCGAGTGGTGAAGACTTCGAGATCGTCGAATTTAATAAGCGCTCCCTCGGACTTCCCGATCCAATTCCTTTGCTGGGTCTTCACGCGCTCGGGGTAATCCACTGTTTCCAAATCATTCAAAAGGCGCTCAGCATACGCCGTGATCTTCAACATCCACTGCTCCTTCTCCTTCTGCTCCACTGGCGTGCCGCAACGCTCGCAGCAGCCGTCGACTACTTCTTCATTTGCAAGGCCGATCTTGTCCTTCGGGCACCAGTTAATCGGGATCTTCGCCTTGTACGCTAATCCATGTTCGAGAAATTTGAGGAAGAGCCACTGCGTCCACTTGTAGTAGAGAGGGTCAGTCGTATTTACTTCCCGTGACCAGTCGAAGGAAACTCCGAGCGACTGAATTTGCCGACGGAAGGTATCGGAGTTCTCTTGTGTTACTACTTTCGGATCTTTGCCTGTTTTAATAGCGAAGTTTTCAGTCGGCAACCCGAAAGCGTCCCACCCAATCGGATACAACACGTTGAAGCCTTGCATCCGTCGCTTGCGAGACACGATGTCGAGACCGATGTACGGGCGCGGATGACCAACATGAAGACCATCACCCGATGGATACGGGAACTCAATCAAGGTGTAGTATTTTGGCTTATCAGAATCGTTGCGAGCGTGATAGATGCCCGACTCTTCCCAAACTGCTTGCCACTTTTTTTCTATTTGTTTCGGGTCGTAATCCTGAGACATTTAAGCTGAGACATTTTTGAACTTTTTCACCGCGACCCAGCACAAGAGACCGAGGGCAACGGCGAGGATGACGAGTTTGATGCTGTCATTGGCCGAACCCCAATAGCGCATCGAAGCAACGATGAAGGAAAGGACGCCCGAGAGAGAGAGGCCACTTGCGATGACACCGTTCTTCGCAAAGAAGTTACCGCCAGCAACAGAGAGAGCGCCGAGTAAGACGAGGATCACGAAGACGTTGCGGTCATAATCCTGACGCGCGGTGTCATAGGTCTGACGGCAGGTGTATTGCGCGTCGCAGTACCCAGCTGGAGCAGGCTTCGCACCTTCACCGTAGTACATGTTCTCATTCCACTGCCCTCCTTGAGCCACACATGCAGCCTGGGTTCCAGGAACATTTACCACCTGAGAAGTCGGGCAAAATGCTTCGAGCTCCGGAGACTTATAGACAAGCGAGATGGCGTAGTTGAAGAAGAGATTCAGGACGATCATGATGCCAATAATCGTGGACCACTTACCAATGCGCTGTGATGTGTTCATAGGGAGTAGTATACGCCGTTTCAACCACCTTTGACAATCAACCAACCGGAAGGTAGAAATAGACCTAGGACAAGATCGACAGGGGGGAACAATGACACTGGAAAAAATCATTCAAGCTCTTGAAAGCGAGCGCAAAACGGCAGAGACAGCGATTGCGCGCGCGGGAAGCAGCAATCGCAGTCGTTCAGACTTCGCCCAGGGCCAGGAGCGAGCCTACGCACATGCTCTGCGACTCATCCGAGAGTACAAAGAACCTGTTCAAAGGTCTGAGCAGGACCTCGCAATCGAGCGCATCGCCGCAGAGCAAGACATGGGAAAGGACCTCTCAAGGTTTTAGAGTAATACAGCAGTACGCGAAACGAGATTAGACCTCGAATCCAAAAAGCCCCATCATCGCGATGGGGCTTTTCTTATTTTCTATTCCTAGACCAAAAATTCCATGACATCACCGTCTTGGACAACGTACTCCTTCCCTTCCGTTCTCACCCAGCCCTTAGACTTCGCGGCGGCGTAGGAACCGGCCTCGAGGAGTTTGTCGCAGGCAATCACTTCCGCACGGATGAAGCGGGCTTCGAAGTCGGTGTGGATAGAGCGGCCGGCATACGGCGCTTTGGCATCGCGCTTCGTCGTCCAGGCACGTGTCTCAGCTTCGCCAGTCGTCAGGAAGGTGATGAGGTCGAGAAGCTTGTAGCTCTCTGTAATTAAATTATCCAAGCCTTCGCCGAAGACTGGATCGAGCTTCACATACGGACCAGGGATCTTCGAGGCAATTTCGTCCGCCAAGTTCTCTGCCGCAGCAGAGGTGTTCAATATATAGAGCATCGGCTTCATGGTAAGGAGGTGAAGGTTGCCGACGAGCTTCTTCTCTTCCTCAGTAAGCACGGCTTCGTTCGCCAATCTCTCCTCCTTGAGAACCGCTTCTACTTTCTGAAGAGCGGCTTCTTCGACGGCGGCCTCCTTCTTGCCGGTCTTTGCTTCGCGGGCAACACCACCCAAGCGCTTCGAAACCGTTTCCATATCGGCGAGGATGAGTTCGAGGTTAATGACCGCGATGTCAGAGAGCGGATCTACTGTACCGGCCACGTGGATGACGTCATCGTCACGGAA
>CAZBQU010000007.1:19508-20514 GCA_964494215.1 uncultured Candidatus Saccharibacteria bacterium
ATCCACTTCGCGGATGTTCTGGAGAAATTTATTGCCAAGACCTTCTCCTTCGGACGCGCCCTTCACGAGACCGGCGATGTCGACGAATTCAACCACCGCGGGCACCGTTTTCTTCGTCTGACTCATGACAGAGAGCTTCTCCAAGCGCTCATCGGGCACTGGCACAATGCCGACGGAAGGGTCGATCGTACAGAAGGGGTAGTTCTCAGCCGGGACACTTTTCTTGGTAAGCGTATTAAAGAGCGTGGACTTCCCCACGTTCGGCAAACCGACGATACCGACAGACAATTTGGACATGGGGTTAGAATAGCTTATTTAAAATTTTTAGTAAAAGAAAAGGCCCCGCGAAATTCTGCGGGGCCCAATTGACCCCGCCCGAACGACCGTTCGAGCGGGCGGGCAAGTCCTCAGTACTAGTTTTGCGGGACGAGGAACACGAAGCCGTCCTCACGAGACCACCCGCCGTCAGCGCCGCCGTAGCAGGCGCGCAGCCAGCGACCCTCGTCGATGCGATCGACGCCGAGAACGCGCGGGCTGCCGCCCGAAGCGGTGATCGGCTCGTGCATCACGATGAGCGCGTAGAGGCCCATCACTTCGAGGTCTTCGTCGGACACCGACTCCCGGAGGAGTGGCGCGACTTCGGCCGGGGGCGTCAGGTATCCGCGTGACTCCGCTTCTTCGCGGATCTTCGAGGTGATGCGATCGTTGTCCTCGAACTCGTCGCCCTTGATGACGACAAGCTTGTAGGTCACCCCGTTCGTCGTGACGAACTCGGGCTTCCGCATCACCTGCTTCGCGTAGTCGCCAATGTTGTAGTTGGCGGTCGTGAGTGCGCCGATGAACTGCTCGCCAGTGCGGCCGTCCGCGGTCACCTGTCGAACGATCGTGTTACTAATCATCTCGACCCGCTTGCGGAAGACCGAGTAGAGCTCCGGCCAGATGTTGTTGTTGCCGAGCACCTGCTGGACTGCGTCCGTCGGAAGCTCCGCGCGGAAGCGCTTGAGAA
>CAZBQU010000008.1:0-16792 GCA_964494215.1 uncultured Candidatus Saccharibacteria bacterium
GCTGTTGCAGGTTTTAGAATCTTAGTTTTGAAAGCCCTCATTGTTTGGTGTCAGGTCCCTTTGCACCAATGTGAGGTAGGTTCTGATTAGATTAAAAAATAAGAAAGGCTCTGCGAAGTGAAAGCCAGAGCCTTCCTTACGCAGAGCCTTAAAAGATGAGCCACGCCGCTGACGTGACAAGCCAGCTTGCTTCGTTCCAAACCTCACTTACGAACGAACACTTTGTATTTCTATTCCACTCGTGATGGTTAGAAATCCAAAGATGAACGAGGCGGGTGAGAATTGTCACGTGCCCCAAGAAGATCCACCATCCCGACAGGCCGCCCTGGCCGTATACCGAAATGGTGTAAGCCAAGAAAATCTGCGGAAGAGATTTGAAGAAGATGGCAAGCCACATCTTCACTCTCGGATCAACCAATGGGATTCCATTGGATCGAGCGAGGGCTAGAGTGGCCGCTACCCCAATGAACACCACTGTGGTCGTGATGGTATCGGTGTAGTTCCATAGATCTGGCATCTTCCAAACCGCAATTACGATATGGATAACCATGAAGGCTGTCCACATGAGGTAAATTTTGACGCTTTGCTTCTTGATCTTCCGCTCGCTGCCGTGCGATTGGTGGAGTGCCACGACTGCGAGAGAGACATTGAGTGCCGCAAATGCGCCGTGACAGAGGAAGAAGGCAAGCGAGACTCCTTGCGTGCTCTCAAGCATCTTCAGGGCTTGGGCGACTGCGAACAGTACACCCATGACGATCTGGAACCAAAACAGCAGGTTCCCAATCCGATTTCTATCACCAGACACGTGGAACATCCTAAGTTAGTTGGGGAAGAACGACTGGAAGTATATTGTAACACTTTTCTAATTTAGTCAAATAATCATTGATCATAAATACATGGAAAACTCATCATCTCAATATGTATCAGTGAAGTTTATAAATAAAAATACACCCGCCGGGCCGAAGCCTGACGGGTGCGTGTAGTGAAGAGCGCCTCAAGCTGTGATCCACTTGAGTTTGAAGAGGTCCGACGCCTGCTTGATGTAGGTATTCGTGATCTCGATGTCGAGGTCGTCATCTTTCTCGGTGCGAAGGCGACCTTCGGCATCGATGTTGAGGTCCGGGAAATCGTGGAGAAGCGGTTTGAGGATCTTCAGCCATCTGTCGGGGCCGAGGCCACCGGCGATGCCGAAGTTGACCTGATATCCGCGACTGCGAATTTCGCGTATGAGGCTGAGTGCGTTACGCGGATCGAATGGCACGCCACAGCCGCCACTTGAATCGATGAGAATGTCATCGACCACGCGAACGTGGCCGACGTACCACCCGATGATGTCGGCGATCCGCGTGGGTGAGTAATCGCATTCTTCCATCGCGCGGTTACCGACTTGAAGCACAAGCCGATGCCTCCACTCCGTCGCTTCTTGGAAACGTTCGAGTTCCCGCATCGTCGGCCAAGCCATATTGAGCTGGAAGCCATGCAGATTGTCGCCCGAGAGCTTCGTGAGAGCGATGAGTTGTTTCGAGAGCGTCTCCGGATCGTCTGTGTTGTAGTGGACGAGATTGAGCGCGAGCGGATGGGCCTGGAAGATCTCGCTGATGCGCTCAACCTTCGGGTACCGGTTGGGGCGGCTGTTGGTCATACCGACGAGCGTTTTTGAACTGGCGAGAACACCCACCATGAGCTTACGCGGCGACGCCGGGTTTGCTGCCTCGAGGGAACGCAGACTGGCGCGGACTTCTTGCGGGGTCATGTACCCCCTCACTCCGATGTACCTTGGCTTTAGCACGTATCACTCCTTTGTTTGAGTCTGGCGGTACAATACAATAAATAAAATATCTCATCAATAAGCATGAGATAGGAAGCTATTTGCGTTCCTGCACCTTAATATTCCTCACTTCTTCTACATAGTTGCCGGCGCGGTCGTAGACTCGGAGGCGTAAGGTCTTGGTGCCACTCTCGATAAACGGGATAAAGAGCATGGGGCCGGTAGGGAGGAAGAGTCGGTCGCCGAGATCGACATAGTAGTTGTTCTGGATGCCGCTTGAGACATCGTTCGCGAGGATAGAGGTCCTGGCAACTTCGCCTGCTGCGTACTCGTCTTTGTCGAAGGACATATTGAGGATGGTGGGCGGTGTGTGGTCAGACTGGATCTTGTAGTGGGCGACGGCTTGGCTTGAGAGCGTTTTGATATGGAGGTAGTAGATGCCGTCGCCAGGGATGTTTAAGGTGAGAGACTTTTCCTGTGTGGTGAGTGTGCCGTCCGGGACGGTGGTAGGGCTCGTGTCGAAGTCGTATGCATAGATCGCCTGAGGTTCTCCGATCCAGACGAACTTCACCGTGCTTCCGTTGTACCAGCGTGCCTGGTTTGGGTGTGTGGGTGAGAAGACGACGAAGTTTCTCTTGGTGGAAGTTGCGTGTTCGCTCTCGAGGTCGAAGTCGTCCACTTTATAGCTGCCGTCCTGAGATGTGCGGAGGACATCGGTGCCGAGACCATCACTCGCAAGGACGCTTGTGTGTGCTGGGTCGAAGGCAAGGTCAAAGGTGCCAGTCTTGAGAAGCTTCGTCGTCACGGTGAGGACGGGAAGCGTTTCCACCCATGATTTGTCGTTCAAGATAACGCAGCTGAAATGGATAAATCCGTCTGTGTTGTTTACTTCACGTTCGACGACGTAGGAGCAGGGTGAGGTGCTGCTGTCGACATCGACGACTTCTACTTTTGCGGGGTCGAAGGTGAGTCCTACTCCTATCGTGTTGATCTTCTCGTCTCCTGTGTTCACGACGACGGTGAATTTCTGCTCGGTGCCGACGTTGTAGATGCCCCACTCAGGCTCCAAGGCGATGGTTGAGTTATAGAGAGAGTAGGGCACACGATGCAAGCGGGCGATGCCGGATTCGGGAAGCTTCTGGAAATAGAACACACCAGCAAATGTAAGAATGGCGAAGAAGGAAAGGATGATCCAGTAGCGGAAGCCGCGTTCCTCACTCTTGGTTTCGAGATGATTCTTCACGACGAGGAACAGGAAGATCAAGATAACGAGGATCGCAATGATACTGTGGATGCTGCGCGAAGCGTCGATCCTTGGGGTGAAGATAAGTGCGCCGCCAGTCTCTCCCTCTAAGCCCGTGAGAGTGATGTTGCTTACAAGGTAAGAGTGACCGTTGTCGAAGATGATGATGGCGTTACTGTATGCATCCTGAATCCAGCGAGACCCTGGCGCCATGTAGGAGGCGATAAGATTCTTTGTCTCCTTATCCTTGAAGCTTGTCCCGTAGACGCCCTTATCCTTGGTGTAGAAGGCGATCTCACTTCCTGTTGTGAGATAGGTGTTTTTAAACTTCTCCGCGAAGATGTCATCCAAGAAGGCATTTGCAAATAAGGCGCCCACCATCTCTCCTTCCACATATATTGGTCTCGCTGTTGTGAGGAATATCTGGTTGTAGTAACCCGTCGCTTCGACGCTCGCGATCGAGCGTCCGCTGCTCACGGCTCTGCCGCCCGGAGAAGTAAGGAAAACATTGTCGCCGAAGCGCCCCGCACTCGCCGAGCGAGAAAGGACCACTCCGCTCCTATCAGAAACAGCGAGTCGCGGGATATCTCGCGCCGCGGACTCTCGCTGGAGAATCTCGAGGACTTCTTCTCGGCGAGAGGCTAAAAGGCTTGCGATGAGGTCCTTGTTCTCGAGGATGCTGTCGCCTCCGAGAGTGAGGTGGGCGAGCTCTTGAGTGAGGCCTCTGTGGAAGGCCTCGCTACTTACCTTCGATAAGTTGTTGGAATAGGCCGTGCGCCCGATGAGGAAGACAGCGTAAAGGATGGCGAAGGTGCCGAGCGTGATGTAGAGAGCCTTCAGGAGGTTCTTGAAAGCAATCTTTACATGTGGATCTGTCCAGGAGTGCTTCATGTGCGTGCGAGGTGCTTATGGAGATAGAGGAGAGGGATGGCGGCTAAGACGACGAGCGTTTTGATAATCCAGCCGGAGAGAATAGCGGAGACAAAGGCTGTGTTCACGCCGTAGAAGGCAATAGTGAAGAACAGAAGACTGTCTACGAGCTGGGCGCTTGAGTTCGCGATGAGGCTGCGCGCCCAGAGATATTTGTGTGACCAGAATTTCTCAAGCTTGAGGTAGATGGCGTTGTGGATATCCTGCGCCAAGATAAAGGCAATGAGGCTTGCAAGGGCGAGTCGTGGCGAGATGGAGAGCAGGGTCTTTAAGGCTTCGCTTGCGGCATCTGGCGACTGGAGAGAAAGTAGTTGGAGAGAAAGTTGAGAGAGAATGAGATAGGAGATGACGAACCCTGCACCAAACCATTTGATACGTTCTGGAAGTTCCCGCTTATCTTCAATGATGAGCTGCGTGGCCAAAAAGACACACGCATAAAAGATATTGGAGATGTTGGCAGTGAGACCCAAGATCGAGATGAACGTGTTGGCCCAAATGTTTACAAGGATGAGGTTGAGAGCAATCGTGGCGAAAATCCATTTGCTACCAAGTCGGGCCGCAAGGAAGGTGATAAGAACATCGACGAGAATAATAAGGGCAATGAGGGCGGAAGTTTTGTCCATACTCTATTGCAATATATAGTACCACGCTCGCGCAGACTCATTTGGTATAGTTATCTCGTATGAAATTCTTTATCGGCATTGTCCCGCCGCTTGCTACGAAGGAGCGGATTGTTGAGTTCCAAAAGAGCTTTCCTTCAAACAACGTGCCGCGTATGTATGAACCTCACATCACGCTCAAGGCTCCGAGCGGACTCTCCGAAGACAAGACGTGGCTCGCACCTCTCATGACTCTCATCGGGAACCACGCGCCCTTCCTCGTGAAGCTCGAGGGACTCGGTCACTTTGAGGATAGAGTCCTTTTCCTGAACCCGGCTTTCTCGGAAGGGCTCATGGACCTCCACCAGAAACTTGTTGCGCTTTTGAATCCTGATGAAGAGGCGAAAAAGAAGTACTTTGAAGGCGCGCTCTATGAGCCTCGCCTCACGCTTGGTGAGACGACATGGGGAGGGATGACGAAAGAGGAGCTAGAGATTATGAGAAAGAAGGCGGACACAGAATTTTACACAGTGCCGCCCTTCCTCGTGACTTCGGTGAGGCTGTATCAGAAAGAAGGGAACGGGGATATATACCAGAAGCTCTTCGATATTCCTCTTAAATATGAGCCCATTACGTATCACTTATAACGTATACTAAAAGATATGCCCATGCTCCCCATGAACGTCCTCGATGGTGTAGGCCTCTTCCTTCTTCTTGCAGGATTCATTGTGGGGCTCGGTGCTGTTACCGTCATCGACATCCACGGCTTCCTAGGCAGAGCCTCTGCGTACTGGACGGAAGCAACCACCCGCACTCACAAGGTGACGAAGCCTATGATCTGGGTGGGGATTATCTTAGCCGTTCTCGGAGGCGCAATCTTCTACCGCGCGGAATCTTTTACCGGTATTCCTTTCGTCCACGCGTGTATCGCTCTTGTTCTTATTGTGAACGGGTGCTTCCTCTCCTTCTCTGTGAGTCCGTACATGCTTGAAAGAGAGCGAGAGGGTCGCGCCTCCGAGCTCCTGCCGCAATCCTGGCAGAGGAAAATTATGATAAGTCTTATCGTCTCCGACATTGGATGGTGGGGTGCCCTCGCCTTGCTTGTGTATTATCTTGTACGTATATAAAAGCCTAGCTGTAATATCTATGTCCGAACAACATAAAGTTAAAAATGATCAGAACGAAACTTTGAAGGCGGGGTGTGTGGTGACAAATGAAAATGGGGAAGTCTTGATTGTGAGTGACAAAGAAGGGCAAATCTACGCCTTTCCTAAGGGTCACGTTGAGGATGGCGAAACTCTTGAGGAGGTGGCTTTGCGGGAAGTTGAGGAGGAAACAGGCTATCGAGTAGAAATTACCAAAAGATTTTCTGATATGACCTACGTGCACGGAGGAACGGGAGAGCTTATACGCGTGGCCATGTTTGAGGCGAAACCAATCGAGAAGACGGGCGCGGGAGAAGAGCACATGCATGCAAAATGGGTCTCAAAAGCGGAAGCGGAAACTAAGCTTTACCCTAATCTAGTCTATCTGTTGAAGGAATAACAATGAGATTTAAAATCTCTGACGGAGAAATCCCCGATTTTTCTTGGCGTCTTGGGGTTATATGTTAAAATAATCTCCATCTATGAAAAAGATTTCCAGCAAACTCCTCATCCTCCTCGCAGGATTAGGCATATTTCTTCCAGCGTATGATGCATTTGCTACGACATGGCATCAAAACTTCGTTGATACCTTCACCAGAGCCGATAGTGCGACGCTTGGTAATAGTTGGGACTTGGGGACTGGCTCCTATGCCATTACTTCTAACAAGGCCGTCTTAACAACTGGCGGCAATCCATGGGTGGAGGGTGTATCGATGCGTCCGAGCGAGGAGGCGACAGTGGATCAGCGAATTACCTTCCGTATCCCGGCTGGAGTAAACATTGCAGGAGATTCACTCTGGACTTCTCTGCGCACTCACTCTCGCGGTACAGAGTACATCATTGGTCTCGACCATGCTGAGACTCGTTTCGGCAAATCCGTCGGCGGCTCACTTTCATTCTTAGGGGACACCGTCGCTATCAGTGGCTACAACAGCAGTCATGTGTACTTGATCGATGTCTCAACTGTTGGGACATCTCCTACAACGCTTTCTATTACGGTGACAGATGAGACAACAAGCACTGTGGTGGCTACGAATACGACCACAGACTCTACTGCTGAACTGCAAAGCGCAGGTACGCCAGGCTTCTTTACCGTTGGCACTATTACGATCGATGACTTTACCGTATATGACACAAATGTCCCTCCTGCGACTTCGTATACATTCACCGGCCCAACAGCTACCCAGGTCAGTGTCGCAAGTAGTAACTACACCGTCACACCAGATGGACTTTACACGGGTACGATTACTCCTTCGGACAACAGTGCGGGCGGCACATTTACTCCATCGAGTTTAACGTTTTCTGATTCTAGTGCGGCACAAACATTTACCTATACACCCGCGAGCACCGGGACGAAGACGCTCAGTGTGAGCGCCAGCCCTACGTTGGGCACGAACCCTGCCTCGATTGCGGTTGTTGTCACGTCTCTTCCACCGGGCGAAGTGCGTGTAAATAATCCTGAACTTATCTGGAGTCCGTATAACTGGAAATTTAACGGTTCAACATGGGCCCAGACCACGCCTGGCGGCGCGTATGTGAAGGTGGGCTTCACCGGTTCTACTCTTGCCCTCGGCGTGAGCACTTCAACCATGGATGGGATTGACCTCACTGACGTGGTTGTTGACGCCTACATCGACGGCAATACTTCTCCGGTTTCTAAAACGCTCGACGATCTTTCTGCGACTGGGATACTGACCTTCTCGAGCGCCCTTTCCTCAGGGAGTCACTATGCGGTGATCTACCTCTCTCATACCCTCGAAGGCGCTGACCGCTGGAGTGTCCCTGCCAACGTATTGCGTATTACGAAGATTCAGCTTGCTGCGGATGGTACGGGTGACGTCGCTTCTCTCACAAGCACTCCACTGGCGGAAAAGGATAGAAATATCATTATCTTCGGCGACTCTATTACAGAAGGTGTCGGTACGTCCGGAGCCGAGTATGCCTACTCCGCTATCCTCGGCAGTACGCTTGGCGTAGAGTACGGCCAGATCGGATACGGCGCTCTTGGATGGAACGTGGGCGGTAACGGAGGGGTTGCGGCGTTCTATGATTCGGGCACACCGGCTTCATCCTCATGGAGGAATTTCTATTCCGGAAGCACGCGCATGACAAACAACTCTGATCTTTCGCAAGGCTTTGCTGGCGGTACGCCACATGCCGTGTTCCTCAATATGGGTACCAACGACTACTTGAATACGACGAACGCGACGACGATGCGCACGAAGGTGGGGAGCTTCCTTACGGATATCCGCACGACAGTTGGATCATGGCCCGCCGTCTTTGTTATCTCTCCTTTCCGATTCGGTAACCCTGATGCGGCCACGTACAAATCGGCACTTCTTAACGGTTTGGCAGATTACCAGAGCGCACACTCGAGTGATACGCGCGTGTATCTTCTTGATCTTGGTTCAGATGGGTATGACACGGCCGCCAATAACGGCGGGCTGCACCCGAATGATACTGGCTCGGAATTATTGGGTGAGGAACTCGCTGCGTTGGCCGAAGATTATCTTATCGACCCCGTAACAGCAGTGAGCTCCGTGGTGGTGACACCTACCTCGAACTCCGTTACAGCTACTTGGAACACCGACGAAGTGGGATCTTCTATCTTGGACTTCGGCCTCACATCTTCCTACGCGAGCTCGACTCCAGAAATTCATAATGCCACCACTACTCGCACGACCGCTCACTCTGTCACCTTGAACGGTTTGAGTTCCTGCACCCGCTACCACTACAGCGTTCGCTCTCGCGACCTGGCTCTCGGCAGCGCTTCAAGCTCTGACAGCACCTTTACAACCGAGGGTTGCCCTGGTTCGGCGGCCATTCTCTCTTCTGCGTCAGAGGATGTGAGCGGCTCAGGCACGCTTGTGAACGGCGACACAACACTTACCATTCCCAATGACTTTAGTGAGGATTATACGGACGCCTCCTTCCAAGCCAACGAGCTCAACGCCACAACATTCTTCACGACAGCTGGTACGCCGAGTGGTAAAACGGCAGTGGGGAACTATGTTGTCGAGCTTAAGGCCGTGGGAGATGATGGTGCGCCTATCACCACCTTCGATGCTCCTCTTACTGTCACCATGGGATATGAGTCGGGTGATGTAACAGGACTCGATACGTCCTCTCTTACGATCTATCGCTACGACAGTGGCGTCTGGACCGCTCTCACAAGTTGCTCTGTCGACACAGGGGCTCATACAGTCTCGTGTCAGACATCACACTTCTCAAGCTTCTCGATCTTCGGACAAGCAGCCGCTTCGTCAGGGAGCTCTTCAGGATCGGGTAGAGGAAGCGGTGGTATGCGTTATGGCTGCAAAGACCCAGCGGCACTTAACTACGAATATTTTGCAGCAAGCCGCCCAAGTCTCTGTGTGTATACGGTCGGAGCAATCGCTCCTTCTCTTGCACTTTCTTCAGCCAGTTCTTCTGCCCACGTCTTTGTAAGAGACCTCAAGATAAACATGGCCGGCGCCGATGTCCTCGAACTTCAGAAGCTTCTTGTGGCAAACAAGAGTGGCGCTGCAGCCCAGGCTCTCGCGCAACACGGCTTGACCAAGAATTTCGGCCCGCTCACTCAGAAAGCTCTTATCGAATATCAGAAAGCAAAGGGCATCACCCCAGCCGTTGGCTACTTCGGCCCCAAGACGCGAGCCGCAATAAGTAATCCATAGAAAATATGTTCATTCTTTTCCTCCTTCCTGTATTCATCGCATGGTTTGGGGAATATTTGATTGAAGTTCAGGATCGTAAGGGCAAAATGCTGGTCCTCGGAGGAGCCGCAGCACTCGTACTACCAATCCTCATTGAAGAATTAAGTTTTTCTTACGCTGATGCCGAGCTTGATGGCAGCCTCCTTGCTCCTCTCACTGCAAGCCTCATCTATCTTGTCGTGGTGTCATTGCGCAAGAGTGACTCTCCCAAGCTCCCCGCGATGTTAAAAATTGGTGCCTACCTTGTCTGCATTATCGTCGGCTTCTTTGTAAATTCAGTTTTGGTCGCTCTTTTTCATTAAAATAAAAAGAAGGGATTGAAGATGAAATAAGGATCTTTTATGCTACTCTCTTAACCTATGGCAAAAGACGGCGTTATTCTCCGCTTTGAGAACGTGAGCTTCGAATACGGGCAGGACAAGCAGATCCTTGAAGAGGTGAGCTTTACTGTGCGTGAGAATACGAAGATTACCGTCATGGGGCAGAACGGGGCGGGCAAGTCGACCATCTTTAGTCTTATTACGGGTCAGGGTAAGCCTGAGTCTGGCCAAGTCTTCTTGAACCACGGTCTTTCAGTCGGCATCTCGCGCCAGGTGATCCCGCGCGCGGACCTCACGCTCACTGTTCGTGAATTCTTCCAGAAGATGTTTGCCGAGAAGGTCTACGACATCGACCCAAAGATTGACGAAGTGCTTGAAGTTGTGAACCTCGTCGGCCACAAGGACGTCCATGATCGCGTTATAAGCACCTTCTCTGGTGGTCAGCAGGCACGCCTCCTCCTTGCCTCAGCGCTTATCCAAGACCCAGATCTCCTTCTCCTCGACGAGCCGACCAACAACCTCGACAAGGCGGGGATCGAGCACCTGACTCAATTCTTGAAGAGCTATCAGAAGACGGTGATCGTGATTTCCCACGACGCGGATTTCTTGAACTCGTTTACTGACGGCGTCTTGTATCTCGATATCCATACGCGCAAGGTCGAGCAATACGTGGGCAACTACTTTGACGTCGTCGAGCAAATCGCTGCGCGCGTGGAGAAGGAACGCCGCAAGAACGCTCAACTCGAGAAGGAAATTCAGGCGAACAAAGATAAGTCGAACTTTTTTGCGAACAAGGGTGGTCAGATGCGCCTCGTGGCTCGCCGCATGAGAGACAAGGCCGAAGAGCTTGAAGAGAGCAAGGTGGAGACGAGGAAGGAAGACAAAACGATCCGACCGTTCACGATTCCGTTCCAAGGAGTGAATGGCGACATCCTCACAGTTACTGAATTCAGCATGCTTAATTTGAAAACGCATAAACCTCTGAAGCGCAAGGCGAACATCGTGCTCAGGAAGAATCAACACCTCCTCCTTAAGGGTCCAAATGGTATCGGCAAGTCGACCTTGCTCGAAACGCTCGCGGCGGGGAAGGCGGCAGGCCTTACTATCGCACCAGGTGTAACGGTGGGTTACTATCGCCAGGACTTTTCGACCTTGAACTTTGAAGATACGGTGCACCGCTCCCTCATGTCGGTTATGGAGAGCCCGAATGAAGAAGGGATGCGCTCTGTTGCCGCCGGGTTCCTTATCCATGCCGACGCGATTAAAAGTAAGATCGGTAGTCTCTCCGAAGGTCAGAAGGGCTTAGTCGCTTTCGCTCGTCTCGTCCTCCAGAAGCCGGGGCTCCTTATCTTGGACGAGCCGACGAACCATATTAACTTCCGCCACTTGCCCGTTATTGCTGAGGCTTTGAATCAGTATCAAGGTGCCATGGTGATGGTGAGTCACGTGCCTGAATTCGTCGCCAAAATTCGCATCGACGACGTTCTCGACCTTGAGAAATAAAAGATGCCCCTCGCGGGGCATCTTTTATTTTGTTACTTCTTCTTGTCCTTCTTCGGCTTCTTCACTTTCTTTTGCTGGCGGTTGTTACCTTTGGCCATATATTTAAAATTACTTTTAGGGTTTAATTATAACTCAAACCAAATGTCTTTCGTTGTGTATATCCTCGAATGTGCGGATAAGACGCTCTACGTCGGTTCGACGTCGGACCTGTTGCGCCGTCTTCATGAGCATAACCACAAGAAGAGCGGCGCTCACTATACGAAAATCCGCCGCCCCGTTGTCCTCAAGTATAAGGAGGAGGTACCGACTCTCAAGAGCGCCCGCGCGCGTGAGGCTGAGCTCAAGCGTTTGAAACGAATTGAGAAGCTCGCGCTATTTACCACAAAACATGCTAGAACTAAAGCATTGTGACGATCATCTATCCAATACGAATCAACAAATATCTTGCCGAGAAGAAGTACGCGACGCGCGTGGGTGCCGATGAGTTTATCTCGCAAGGACTGGTCTTTGTAAACGGTCGCAAGGCCGTGCTCGGAGAGATGATTAAGGAGGCTGATGTGGTGGAGGTGCGAGAAGGGAAGGAGGCGAAGGCACGTGTCTACCTCGCGTACAACAAGCCTCGAGGTGTCGTAACGCACTCGGCAGACGAAGGGGATGAAGATATTAAAGATCGTGTTCGAGTACCGGGCGTTTTCCCCATTGGACGCTTGGACAAGGATTCGAGCGGGCTTATCATCCTCACAAATGATGGTCGCGTTACTGAGCGGCTCTTAAGCCCAGCATATGACCACGAGAAGGAGTATCTCGTCACGACCAAGGATGCATTGCGTGGGAACTTTAGAGAGAAGATGTCGCAGGGCGTGCATCTCGGCACTGAAGTGACTCGCCCGGCCCACGTTGAAGTGCTCGACGAGCACACCTTTACCATTGTGCTTACTGAAGGCAAGAATCGTCAGATTCGCCGTATGTGCGCAGCCCTCTTCCAGGAAGTAGTCACGCTTTGTCGTACTCGTATTATGAACATTGAACTCGGCGATTTGAAAGAAGATACCTGGCGAGCGATCGAAGGAGAAGAGTTGGCGACGTTCTTGACCTCACTTGAACTTCGCTAATCAAAACAATTGTATATATGAGCGAACCACGAACTACGCAAGAAGAATATCCTCTCGAAAATTTGGAAAAATTGGCGCGACTTCTGCACAACGTTGAGCGGGTGAAGCGTGTAGCGCGACGCCCAGATGAGCAGGAGTGGACCAACACAGCCGAGCACACCTTCGAACTTGCCATGATGTGCTGGTACATCGTGACGCTCCACAAGCTCGATCTTAATATGGAGAAAGTTTTCAAATACGCTCTTGCTCACGACATTGTGGAAGTGTATGCGGGCGATACACCCGTCTTTGATGACGAAGCCTTAAAGACGAAGCATGAGAGGGAAGCTGCGGCACTTGAACGACTGGAAAAAGAGTTTCCTGAATTCTCTGACTTCACGGCCCTTATCCACGAATACGAAGCGCGGGAGACTCCGGAAGCTCGATTCGTCTACGCAACAGACAAACTTCTTGATCCTTTGAACTCGAGTATGGAAACAACCCAATCGATCTGGAGGGACGTGAATATGTCACTTGAGAAGGTCGCGGAAGTGAAGAGGGGTAAGGTTACTCTCCACGATGTTATCGCTCTCTACTGGGTCAAATTGCTGGCTAAGATTGAAGCGAGGAAGGAGTTTTTCTTTCACTCTTGACATTATTTAGTATTTTGTATATTATTTAGAGGTACAGGGCTACTCTCCTTTTGATGTAAGGTTTAGGCTCCGTCACTCGATATGTATAGACCTGGTCAGAATAATACGGGCCGCTCTTCAGGAGCCCCTCGTCCCGCTGGTAGACCGTCCTTCAGGGGCGGCTTTAAGCCTGGCTTCCGCGGCGGTCCTCGTGGCGGTGGTTCTCGTAGCCGCTTTGCCGACAAGACCTTCTCCGATATTTCCAAATTTGTGAACAAGGTTTCCGTTATCGAAGAAGCGGAAGTCTTTAACCCGGAGCACGCCTTCAACGACTTCAACATTACAGACAAGCTCAAGGAGAACATCACGAAGAAGGGTTATAAACTCCCAACTCCGATCCAAGACCGTGTTATCCCTCATATCCTTCGTGGTGAAGATGTCGTCGGTATCGCGAACACTGGTACCGGCAAAACGGCTGCCTTCCTCGTGCCCTTGATCGACAAGGTCTTGCGCGAGCCGAACCACAACATCCTTATCATGGTGCCGACGCGAGAACTTGCGGGCCAGATTCGTGATGAGCTCTCGGGCTTTACGAGCGGGATGAGTATTTGGTCCGTCGTCTGTGTCGGTGGTACCTCAATCGTCCCACAGATTAAAGCCTTGCGTCAGAAGAACCAATTCGTCATCGGTACGCCGGGACGTTTGAAGGACCTTATGGAGCAGGGCTATATCCGTTTGAATGAGTACGGCACTGTCGTCCTCGACGAAGCTGACCGCATGCTCGACATGGGCTTTATTAATGATGTGAAGATGATGCTCGGCAAGATGCCGGCTGACCGTCACACGCTCTTCTTCTCTGCAACAACCACTCCGGAGATCACGGGCCTCATTTCCAAATTCTTGAAGAATCCGGTTACGATTTCGGTCAAAACTCGCGACACGTCCGGTTCCATCGACCAAGACGTCGTCCGCGTTGCTCATCATGAGGATAAGATCGGTAAGCTCGCCGAACTTCTTCGTGCAGACGGATTCTCCAAAGTTCTTGTCTTCGGCAAGACCAAACACGGCGTCGAGAAGCTTGCGAAGGCGCTCTCCGCGATGGGCCTACGTGCTGAGTCGATCCACGGCAATAAGAATTTCAGTAAACGCCAACAGGCCTTGAGCCAGTTCAAGGGCAACCAGGTGAAGATCCTTGTTGCGACCGATGTTGCTGCCCGCGGCCTCGATATTGCCGATGTCTCCCACGTCATCAATTTCGACCTGCCTGCTACCTACGAAGACTATATCCATCGCATTGGGCGCACCGGCCGTGGAGGCAAGAAGGGGAACGCACTCACGTTCGTCCAGGGCTAAACTAAGCACCCAGATGGGTGCTTTTTTGAGCCGGCTTCCTCTTTTCCCCGAGATAAGCGATAATACTCCCACTATGAACATGAAAAAGAATAAGAACGCGTGGGTGATTGCGGGTGCGGTGGTAACGATTGTTATTATCTGGGCGATCGTGCATGTTTCCGGAAGTTCGAGGAAGCTTCTCGGTTCAGCCACGTACTTTTGTGATGGCGCTAAGGCGATTGAAGCGAGCTTCTACGAAGGTAAGACTATGGAAACACCTGCTCCTGGTGAGATGCCTCAGCCAACCGGCACCGTCGACGTGTCTCTTGATGGCAGCCCTATCATGAGCTTGCGTCAGACGATTTCGGCGGACGGTGTACGCTACGCAAATGGAGATGAATCTCTTGTGTTCTGGAGCAAGGGCACGGGCGTGCTTGTTATGAGGAACAATGTCATGGATCCCATGTACACCAACTGTGACGCAACTCGCAGCGCTACCGCTTCAAGTACGACCCCTGTCACTCCCGCCCCTACTAAGCCTTCCACTTCGACTCCAGCGGCTCCTGTAGCCTGCACAATGGAAGCGAAGATGTGCCCTGATGGTAGTTATGTTGGTCGCTCTGGTCCGAAGTGTGAGTTCGCCGCTTGCCCTACAGTCGTCGGCCAAACAGATCTCGGTACGATCTCGGTAGGTGAGACGAAGGTAGTAAACGGCGTTTCCATCTCACTCAATAAGATTGTGGAAGACAGCCGTTGCCCAGCAAACGTACAGTGTATCCAAGCTGGACGCGCCCTCGCATCCGTTACGCTTGTCGCTGGCAGCAATGTTGAAACAAGGAATCTCTCTTCGCAGCCGATCACTCCATACATCTTTGGGGTGTACAAGATCTCTCTTATCGAAGTTTTGCCAGAGCGATTCGAAACGACTCTCCCAGCTCAAGGAAGTTACCGACTTACTTTCCGCGTTGAGAAATAAATGTCCACGAAAACACCCTCCGCTCGGAGGGTGTTTTGCTTTAGAGTGGCGAGAATCGTGCAGATAGACGCCTAAGGCTTTAGATCGTGGCGCATCATGTGGCCTGGAGCACGGGGGCCGAAGGCTTTGACTTCGGAGCGATGAGCGAGAATCTCATCTGCTTGTGCTTGAGTGAGCTTGCCGTCTGCTACTTTCTTCGCGAGGCGATCCTTCATTGCGGCTTCCATTTCCGCCCGATGTGCTTCGAACTGATCCTTGATCACCTGTTCGACATCGGCGGCTTTCAAATTAAACTTAGCGGCAATAGCACTCGCGAGGCCCTGTATGGGCTCCGTCGGCTGGGTGCTTGTTGCAAAGACGGCACTTGCTCCCGATGCGGCCATCCCAAGGGCGACGGCACCGGCAGCGATCATTCTGGTCTTGTTCTTCATCGTGTGTGGTTAAACTGCTAAGACAGGCGGCCTGTCACGAGTTACTACACTCCGAGAGAGGATTTATTTCATGAAATAAATGTGCCCTACCGTTGTAGTAGGATAGAAGTCTTCATGACCGATCTTACCGACGAAGAAATCGCGCGGCGCGTCAAAGCAGGCGAGACCCAATGGTTCTCGCTTCTCGTTGAGCGCTATCAGATGAAGCTCTCCCGCTATGCTCGGAAGTTTCTCTTTGGCGTTGAAGATACGGAAGATCTTCTTCAAGAAGTTTTCGTGAAGGCTTTTACCAATATTCAAAGCTTTGATGGCAAACGCCGTTTCTCGCCGTGGATATACCGCATCGCGCACAACGAGTTTGTGAACGCGCTTAAGAAGCGACGCACGGAAGCTTTGCCCTTCTTTGATCTCGATACACTTTTCCCTCATTCTGAACCGGAAGAAGGTCCGCGCGAAGACTTGAAGCCCATGCTCGAAGGAGCTCTCGATCGAATCGACGCTAAGTATCGCGAACCCTTGGTGCTTTACTATTACGAAGAGCTCGAATACAAAGAAATTGCCGAAGTGCTCCGCATTCCGATATCTACCGTGGGCGTGAGAATCAAACGCGGTCGCGAAGCTTTAAAAAAATTAGTAACGACAGATGATACCCAATAACACTCATATTGAAATAAAGATCGCCGAAGCGATTAAAGAAGGGGAGCTCAAGATGCGCCCACGCTGGCACTTCCTCTTGAAGGCCGCGCTCCTTGTGTGGGGCTTCGTCGTGACTCTTCTTGTTGTCCTCTACCTCACGAGCTTCCTTTTCTTCTCTCGCTCGTTACCACTTGTTCTCCTCTTTGTCCTTGTGGGATTTGTCGTGTTTTGTGAGATGCTTTTACGTCAGTATGAGTTCGGCTACGGGAAGCCGTTGGCATATACGCTCGGGGGCGTCATTATAGTTGCCCTCTGTGTCGCCGCCTTTCTTCAAAGTCTGCGGGCTCATGAGCGTTTGTATAATTTCGTAGAGCGCCGCCAAGTTCCCGTTGCTGAGCCTTTCTACAGATATTTTGGCCCTCCTCCCGGACACGGAGAGGTCAATCGTGTGCTTTTCGTCAGGTAACCAGCTT
>CAZBQU010000009.1:0-15206 GCA_964494215.1 uncultured Candidatus Saccharibacteria bacterium
TTAAATAAACCCCCACCAAACTAAAAGATGGTTATATTCGACAATTTCTCCGAATCAAAAAAGCGCCGCCCGGCTACGTGCGCCGCTTTTGCATCGCCTTCTTTTACGGAAGGCGCTCATCCTCGGCGTAGTACATGACCTCGTACTCAACGGGAATCAGTTCGTAGACGCATCGAACGACGATCACTTCCGATGGTGCTAACTGATTTGCGTTGGCGAACCTTGAAACCATTTCAAGATCACTGAGCGTAATAACGAACCACCTCTTCTTCATTCAAAACCTCCTTTTATAATCGTACGTCTATTTATATTATTTGTCAAGTACATTAACTCCCCTATTTAAGCTATATTTCTATGACCATGTTGGACTACAGCGAAGTTAAGGAACGCAAATACATCATCTACGAAAACGAGCCGTGGGAAGTACTTTCTTCGCACGTCTTTCGCAAACAGCAGCGCAAGCCCGTGAATGCGACGAAACTAAAGAACCTCATGACCGGCCGCATTACCGAAGTCTCCTTCCACGTCTCCGACAAGATCGAGGAAGCTGATATTGAAAAGCAGGAAGTGAAGTACCTCTACGCTAAAGACGGCCGCGAGGGTCGTGAGTTCTGGTTCTGCGACGCCAAGGACCCTTCCAAGCGCTTTGAACTCGAGGAAGAGATGATCGGTGCCCCAGCCAAATTCTTGAAGCCAAACATCGTCGTCGACGCCATGCTCTTTGATGAAAAGATTATTGGCCTCAAGCTCCCTATCAAGATGGAGCTCAAGGTTGTCGAAGCTCACGATGCTACTCGCGGCAATACCGCTCAGGGTGCCACGAAGTCAGTCAAGCTCGAAACGGGAGCTGAGATCCAGGTCCCTATGTTTATTAAAGAAGGTGATATCGTCCGCATCAACACTGAGGAGGGCATGTACACCGACCGCGTTTAAATAGACGGCGCCTCTTTCTTGGGCAGCCACATATCGCACGCAAGGCCGATAAGGAATCCGATCGCGGCCCAATAGAGGAAGACGAAAAGAACTTCTTGGCCGTTCGGATCCGGCACATGGCCGAAGATTCTATACATAGCAACAAGTGGGAGGAAAACGGGAGTGGCAAAAGCATCTGCAAAACAAGCTCCCCCGGCGTTTGCAGGACAAAAAGCTTTAAGTATGAAAATAAGTCCGACAATAGCCGGCGCACAAATCATCCCCTGAACAGCATATGGGATACGCATCCTTGTATTATAGCCCAAAATAAAAACCAGCTTCCTCATGAGGCCGGTTTTTATTGGTTCGATTAACGAGAAACGTACGGAAGCAACCCCATAAAGCGGGCGCGCTTCACAGCCATGGCTACCTGACGCTGGTTCTTGGAAGGCGCAGCGGAGCGGCGGCGGGACTGGATGCGAGCATGAGGAGTGAGAAAAAGCTTCAACGTCTCAACGTCCTTATAATCTACATAGTCCACGTGATTTTCTTGGAAGTAATTCTTGGTCATGAATGGCGGTATATTAACCTATTTAGAACGGAATGTCATCTATATTGATATTTTCCTCAGGATATTCGATGGTCTCCCCTGCAGGCTCTCCCACGTCGCTCGAAGCGCCTGGAGTCTCGGCCCCCTTCGCACCACTCGCCGCTGGGGCAGCGGGAGCACCGGCTCCAGCGCTTCTTGGGCCGAACTGGATTCTATCGGCGACAATTTCGGTGCGATATTTCTTCTGACCCGAGGCATCATCCCAAGAACGAGTCTGCATGCGGCCCTCCACCAGGAGCGAAGCGCCCTTGCGAAGATACTGCCCCGTCGTCTCTGCTTGGCGGCCGAAGACGACGACATTGTGGTAATCGGTCGATTCCTGCTTAGCCCCATTTTTATCCTTCCACGTGCGGTTTGTGGCAACAGCAAGAGTGGCGACCTGGATACCGGATGGCAAGGAGCGCAACTCTGGGTCGCGAGTCAGGTTACCGATAACAATCGCGCGGTTGAAATACATGCCTTTATTCTACCACTGCTTCGGTCGGAGTGCGGGGTGCTTCTTCTGCTGGTTCCTGAGAAGCTTCGAGAGCGGCTTGAGCCTTCGCGAAGGTGAACTCACTCTCACGAGGAGCCTTGATAAGAAGGGAGCGGACAATCTCATCCAAACGGCCGAAAGTTTCCTTAAGAGCTGGGACGGCGGACGGAGCGGCTTCGAACTTCATCCAACCAATGTAGGCGTCATTGACCACGTAGCGGGAAGCGCCAACGGTCTTTGTCATCTTGTATGAGAGGTCGATTTTCCTTGGAGATTCGCCAGCGATCTTTGTGCCCCCAGCCTCAGAAACAAGCTTCTCAAGCTTCGCCTCAACCTCACCAAGCGCCTCTTCGGCAATGCTCGGCAAGACAAGGTAGCCTAGCTCGTAGACCTCTGCGTTCTCTGTGGATTCGTTGTGTTCTGACATATGTGAAGTGGTAACTACCCTATCATACGAAGGGCATTCTCGACAAGAGCTAGGCGGAGATTCTCTGGATCCTCCCCACGAATACTGGCTAGACGGGCGTATATCTCCTTGACGTAGGCGGGCTCATTGCGCGCCCCGCGATATGGTGTAGGAGCGACGTAGGGAGCATCTGTTTCGGCCTGTAGGAGGGCAATAGGGGCCTCTTTAACCACCTCATCGTACTGAGAGGTAAAGGTCACAACCCCCGTAAACGAGGTGCTGAAGCCCAAGGCCCAGAACCGCCTTGCTTCAGGAAGTGTCCCGGCGAAAAAGTGAACATTACCCTTCAAGGCGGAGCCCACCTCCGCATGCCGCCGCTCCAACACCTCGAGCAGTTCAGGATAGGCATTGCGCGCATGAATCATAAGAGGTTTGTCGTGCGCGAGCGCAAAGTCAATCTGCTTATTAAACAACTCTGCCTGACGCCCGAAATCCTGCGCCTTATCTGCGTGGAAAAAGTCGAAACCACACTCCCCGACCGCCACCGTCTTCGGATGCCTCACGAGCACTTCGAAGGCCGCTGCGTCAAATGTTCCGCCCGGGTGGTCGATTGGGTGCACGCCAATGCAGGCATAGATTTCCGGATAAATTTCGGCCAATTCGACTGCCTTTTTTGACGTCTCGAGGTCCACCCCCACGACAATCGTGTGTGTCCCCGCCTCTCGCAACCGCGCTACAACATCCTCCCAATCGGCCTCATACCCCGCGAGGTTAAGGTGGGAATGAATATCAAAATATTTAGGCATTTATAGTGAGCTTGTCGAACTATTGAGACGAGGGAAAAGATTATCAGGTTTCTGATTTGCACCGATGGCGGCAAGGATCTGTTCGCTCGTCCCCGGCATAAAGACAGCAAGAGAGGTGGCGATGTGCGCGAGTTTTGCCACCATGCCTTGAATAGCTTCTGGGTTCTTCGTTTCCCACGGCTTCTCACTCTGGATAAGAACATCAAGCTTCCCTATTTCTCCCCAGATATGATTCATCGCCTTCGGGAAATCGAAAGCATTCAAAGCTTCATCAATCGCCCCATGAGAAATGTGAGGGGTCACAACAAGAGTGGAGACATGTGTTTGTGAGAGCTTCATGATACGTGACACGAGATTGCCCAACCCGTTCACAAGGTGGGCGTTATACCATTCGTCGAGCGCCTCCCAGGTCACATCCGTGTCATCTGTCGGGTGAATGTGACGCAGCAGTAAGTAGCGCGTGGCATCCGTACCATACTTTTTCACGAGATCGAAAGGGCTGATCACATTCCCAAGAGATTTACTCATCTTGTGGCCACCCGAGTTAATGAAGCCGTGGTAAAACACCTGATCAGTATTCCGAATACCCGCAGAGAAAAGCATGGCTTGCCACATGAGTGATTGGAAGCGAACCTGATCCTTCCCCGCGAACTGCACGGTCTGACCTTCCTGCCAAAATGTTTTGAAGTTCCCCTCCGTATCTGGCCATCCAAGCGTGGAAATATAGTTCGTGAGCGCATCAAACCACACATACATAACCTGAGTATCATCCCCGGGCACCGGAATCCCCCACGACAACCGAGACTTCTCGCGAGAAATGCTGAAGTCTTCCAAACCTTCTTTCACAAAGGCGATGGCCTCCTCGCGCCGCCACTCAGGGGTAATAACGGAAGGCTCCGTGAGGTACGTGAGAAGCTCTTGTTCGTAGCGACTAAACCTAAAGAACCAATTCTTTTCCTTGAGGAGCTCAGGCTCCTTCTGGTGAATGAGGCATTTCCCATCCACCATGTCACGCGCTGTAAGGTAGCGCTCGCAACCCACGCAGTACAGGCCTTCGAATTCCTTTTCATAAATATCGCCCTTCTCCTTGCAACGCTTCCACATCTCTTGCGCAGCCTGCACATGGGCTGGATCACTCGTGCGGATAAAGCGGTTGTAAGACAAATTCAAAGCGGCTTTCAAATCTTCGAAAGTAGCAGCATAGAAATCCACGTATGCTTGAACCTCCTTCCCCGCTTTCTCCGCGGCTTCGAAAATTTTCTGGCCATGCTCATCGGAACCCGTACTAAAGAAGACCTTCTCTTCTCCGAGGGCGTGCCGCGCGTGTCGTGCCAGCGTGTCTGCTTGGATAATCTCGAGTGCAAATCCAATATGCGGCTCCGCATTCACATACGGCAAGGTTGTCGTGATATAGAAAGGCTTTTGTTCTGACATAGTCTTACGCTTCTTTAACGAGACCAACGTGCTTTTCCTCCTCCAAATCATTCAAGTATTCCATGATGGTAACGGCCACCGGGACAGAGATAAGGATGCCGAGGAAACCAGCCAGTTCAGCACCGATAAGGAGTGCGATGATTGAGACCAAGGGCGGTACACCCACCACCTTCTTTACGACCATCGGATAAATGATGTGGTTCTCAAGTTGTTGGATGAAGAGAAAGAGACCGGCAACAATAAGTGCGTCAGAAGCGCCGAGGGCGGTATACGCAGTAAAGACGGCTGGGATTGCGGAGATAACGGGACCAAAGATCGGAATAAGCTCAAAGAGACCCGCCAAAACAGCGAAGAGGAGCGCGTTTGGCACACCAATAATGATGAGGCCGATATAAACCATAACGGCGACGACAAGACCGAGGAGTAGCTGCCCCTGCATCCAGAAACCAATCTTTATCTGAGAGCGTTTCCAGAGACCAACCGCGTAACCCTCATGCTTGGCGGGAATGATGACACGCAAGAAACGCTCCATGCCATCTTCCTGCACCGCAAGGTAAAACGAGAGCACAATAATAAGCACGAAGCCGAGCGCGCCACCGAAGAAGAGCGAAGCTGTCGAGAAGATTCCCTGCGACAGGAACTGCGAGAATGATGTGAGATAGTTTGAAAGCTCGCCCATGAGTGCTGGCGTCTGGATGCCGCCGAAGACGTGCTGGTTCGCGAACATGTTCGAGAGCACACTGTCGTTCCCCACCGAGTTCGAGTAGACCGTGAGCGTATTGACGAATGCCTTTACCTCGTCGACAAGTGGCAAGAAGAGGAAGTAGAAGCATACCGAGAGGAAACTTCCGGCGGCGGCGTAGAGAGCGATCACCGTCGGGAGACGCGGGATGCGGTAACGCTTAGCGAAGCGCAACAGGGGTTCGATTGCGGCGGAGATGACAAGCGCCGTGAGGATAACGAGCGCCACTCCAGCGATCTTGTAGAGCATGTACGCGAAGAAGATAACGAGCAACGCTCTCGCCCAGCTACCGAGCGTAATAGAGAATGATTGATGGCCGGGATGTGACATGGGCTTATCTTATCACTTTTTAAATGTGAGGGCCTTTTTAACAGCCTTTTCATCCGGCAAATCCCCTACTACGGCCAAGTTGAGGCCTCCGTCGACAAAGAGGCTGCGCGCCGTGCGACGCACATCTTCGGCCGTCACCTTACGCAGCTCTGCCTCAAGCGCGGAAGGTACGCGCACTTCACCGTGCACAATTTCTTCGGCGATAGAGAAGTTCGCCAAGGCATCTGTCGTTTCCAAAGACATGGAGAGATGGCTCGCCATGTAATCCTTCACCTTCTGGAGCTCTTTCTCAGAAACAAGTTCCTGCGTCAAATGTCTGCACTCCTCCACGATAGCCTGCACCACTTCGACAGCTCGCGTCTTGTCGATCCCCGTCGCGATTGAGGCGAAGCCGTGATCCGTCGAGACGTTGTTCGAAGCGCTCACGTAATAACAAGCGCCCATATCCTCGCGCAAACGCTGGAAGAGTCGTGAGGACATGCCGTCACCCAAGATCCCCATGAGCACCGCCGCCTTCATTGTTCGTGGGTTATGTGCCCCATACGAACGCACCGCCATAATCATGTGTGTCTGGTCACTTTGCTTACGCTTGAGGAGAAAGGCCGGAGCAACTTGCGCGGCGCGTACCTTCTCCTTGCCGATTTTCTTAGCAGCAGGTACCGCGGCGAAAATCTTTTTTACGTGAGCGAAAACTGCTGAAGCAGGAATATCTCCCGCAATCGCGATAATTGTTTTGCTCGGAGTGTAATGCTTCCGATGATATGAGAGAAAATCTCCGCGCGAGAAAGATTGCACGCTCTCCTTTGTGCCTATCGTCGAGCGGCCGGCTGGTGTGTCGCCATAGAGAAGAGTGCCGAGCACATCCCAGACATGGCGCTGTGGCAAGTCTTCGTACATGCTGATCTCCTGGAGAATCACGCCTCGCTCCTTTTCCAAATCCGCTTCCGGGAAAGAGGGATTGAGATATATATCAGAAACGACGTCGAGAAGCTTCTGCCAATGTCGCTTCTCGGACTTCGCGTAGTAGGCGGTCATTTCGCCTGAAGTGAAGGCGTTCGACTCCGCGCCAATAGCATCGAGCTCGGTCGCCACAGCCATAGCAGAGGGGCGTGTTGGCGTGCCCTTGAAGAGCATGTGTTCGAGAAAGTGCGAGAGTCCACTCTCCGCCTTCGACTCATAGTTCGAACCTGTTTCGCAGGCAACCATCACCGTTGCTGACGGGTTGTCACGAGTTGGCACGAAGATCACTCGCACCCCATTTGGTAGAGTCGTTTTCTTATATTTAATAAGCTGAAGCCTACCCTATCTATAGACGGAATCCAAGCTTATTTTATGAGGTTTGAAAGCTCTGAGATAGAAACGCGCTTCTGTTCCCCACTGTCGCGGTCGCGGAGTGTGACTGTGTCCTTAAGCTCAGGATTCTCTTCACCTAGAGTGCCGAAGTCGATCGTGATGCAGAAAGGCGTACCGATTTCGTCCTGACGGCGATAGCGCTTGCCGATGTTGCCGTTGTCATCGAATTCCACGTTCGGGAATTCTTTCTTGAGCATCTTATAGACCTCGCGCGCCTTCTCGACGAGCGCGGGTTTATTTTTCAAAAGTGGAAAGACGGCTGCGCGAACCGGAGCGACATTCTTGTGAAGCTTCAAATAAGCGCGAGTCTCCCCTCCCAACTCATCCTCCGTGTACGCATCTGAGAGTACAGCCATGACAAGTCGGTCGACCCCCATCGTCGGCTCAATGCAGTGCGGGACGAATCGCTCCTTCGTCTCTTCGTCATAGTAAGAAAGGTCAGCGCCACTCTTGTCCGCATGGGCCTTCAAGTCGTAGTCCGTGCGGTACGCAATACCAAGGAGCTCCTTCTGGCCGAATGGGAAATCAAATTCCGTATCGACGGAACGCTTGGAGTAGTGGGCGCGATCTTCAGCGGAGACCTCGATCTTGTGGATCTTCTCTTTGGAAAGGCCGATCTCCTCGAGGAATTCCATCTGCGCGCCGTGAAGCTCTTCGAAAATGTCGTTCACCTTCGCTTCATCGCGAGGGTCGACAAAGTATTCGAGTTCCATCTGCTCGAACTCTCGCTGACGGAAGATAAAGTCACGCGGCGAAATTTCGTTTCTAAATGATTTGCCGATTTGTGCGATACCGAAAGGCAGGGTTGGGTGGAACGAGTCGACAATATTTTTGAAATTGACGAACATGCCCTGCGCCGTCTCTGGGCGCAAGTGAGATTGGGTCGCCTCTTCACCAGTACCAATACTGACAGCGAAGAGTTCATTGCCGAAGTTGCCAACGTGTCCCGAGGCCTCAAGCACTCGTGGGTTACTTATGATTGAGGTGCTCACGGGATACACCTCTTCACGGTTTGAGATAAACTTCTGCCAGAAGAGTTGCTTGATATGGTGGCGAAGTTCGACACCTAGAGGGCCGTAATCCCAGAAACCAGCGATGCCGCCGTAGATCTCAGAGGACGGATAGATAAACCCCCTTCTTTTGCAGAGGGAGACGATCTTTTCCATCACGTTTGATTCCTTTTCCATGGCTATACTATCTACTATCTCCTGTTTACTGTCTACTTTGTGACTATATCATCTCCACGGACAAAAGCGGGGTCAGAGGGCATGACGGTCGTCAAGGCGCTGTTCGTGAGGGTAAGCGTCTTGCTAAAGATATCTTGAGCCGTAAACGTAATACCTGAGACGAGCGTCGGTGCCGTCCCCACCTGAGAAGCGACTGGAGTGATTGCGACTTGGAACGCAGCTTCGCGCATCTCGTCGCTGAAGCCCGTGCCGGAAGTTACCGTCCCCAAGTTCCAGGTAACGGTGTTCGTCTTTTCATCATAGGCAATGTCTTCCGTCTTCACGCTTTTGGCACCGAGCCACTTCACTCCTGGGCCAAGCTTTGCTGTCACCTTAGCATTCGTAACGTCACTTTGTGTGTTACCTACCGACCAGATCACAGCATAAGACGTGGTTGTTTGTACCTTCGGCGGCGTTTGGCCCGTGTTTACAAAAGGCCCCGTCGAATGAAGCACCTTCGAGGTAAGAGCTACCTGCGAGGCAATCTTCACCATACGCGTCTGCGTCACACTCACAGGAGTCTTTGAACCAATGGGCGTGCCCGTAATAGTGACGGCGAGCGTTATGCCTCGACTCGCCTGAAGGGCGGTTAATTCGCCAAGAGAGGCGAAGCGGAAAGAAAGTGTCTGACCATTGCCCGGCAAGAGGTCATCAATCCCCTGGCCCGCACCCCACACAATCTTCCCTGTCGCACTGTCATAGAACCCACTACCCGTCGCATTCACAGATTCTAAGTTAAGAGCACTGCCGGAAAGAGTGGCTTCGATGCGCGGATTCAAAAGCTGTTCCGACAAATTGTTGGCAAAGGCGATGGTGGCATTGAGTGTCTGCCCAGCCGGCGCGGTGTATGTCGAGGAAGCATCGCCGTTCAACTTCACGGAAAGCGCGACAGACGGACGTTCGACAGCAATGGTGCCCTGCGTGGAGAAGATGACTGTTTTGAAATTTGCGGACGGCGTCTCTCCTTCTGCTACTCCAGCGTAAAAGCGGAATGTCCGCTCGTCTTTATCTTCGCCAGTAAGCTGCCCTTTGATCTGAATCTTCTTCATAACACCCGGTGAGAGGTCGCCCAGCGACCAAACATTGTTGTCGGCATACGCCATCGGCACAGCGGAGTTAGTGGAGTAGCCGTATGGATACTCGGCGCGCAACATGACGTTTTTCAAGACTTCAGTTGAGTTCAACCCGACTGTCACGTCGAGAGTGAATGGGTCTCCCGAAGCTACCGCACTTGGTAACTCAACAGTGACCGAGAGCGGCGAGGAACCAATAGTGATTGCATACACCTTATCTTTGTAGAAAGTTGCGTTCGAACCCGCCACCTTATATTCAATCGAGAACTTAAGCTCTTTCGTTTCTCCAGTTTGCCCGACAAGTGAGAACTTCACATTTCGGACCACACTCTGCCCGGCCTTGATCCCACCCAAGTCCTCCTTGGCGAACGTGAGCTGTTTGGTCGAATCAAGTGCATCGCGGGCGCCGGAAGGATACTGCACAGAGAAATTAGCTGTCTCGAGATCAGCGTTGTTGCCGTTCTCGATTGTAACCTGGAGCTCCACCATATCCCCGGCGGGAGACGTGGTTGGGCCGGTCACTTCAAGATCGACGTTCTTCGACGAAATGAAGTTTGTCCCACCAAAGAACACGAAGCCTGCGATAGCCACCGTCGCCGCGAAGAAGAGCACCGCAAAAGCGAAAAACTTCTTGATGAAAGACATCCCCCCACCAACACTACGCTCCCGAGTAAGAATGTCGTCGAGCTTAGGCCCTTGCCATCCTTCAGCCACACCCCCTTGTTCAAGCGCATCCGCCTCTCTCGTGGGACGAATGTGGTTCAGCGGGTCCTTATAGCGCGTGCGTGAGTATAGGGTGTTGTCGAGTCGATCGACCTTGCTCGTGTCGTCAGTCATAAGGACTTTATTATAGCAAATTTGTATCGAGCTCGCGTCTGGAAGCAACCAACTTACCGCCATTAAATGGTTTGCCAAAAGAAAAGGCCCCGCGATATTTTGCAGAGCCCCGAGTACCCAACTTATAAACTTAGGATCCAGGAACCAGTTTCGAAACGACCACACGATGGTGCTGATCACCGGACCAGTTGTAGCCGTTCGAGAGCCGATACACATAGACCGAGAAGTCCTCGTCGTACAGGCCCATGAACGCCACGAAGAAATTCTCCTCCCCTTCGATCTTTGCCTTAAAGAGAAAGAACGTCGAGCGACCGTCCGTGCACAGCCAGGCGGAATGGTCCGCAACGAAGCCAATGATTTGCTCCTGCGTGAGCGCGAGCTTGTCGAGCTCGGCGTCGAAGCTTCCGAAGATTTTCTGGAAGTCACCGTCAATCATCATCTCGTGCACCTCAACCGACATCTCTGGCTTGGCTTCACCCGCGACATCGCAACCATAGTTAACGAAGTCGGGATCGATCCAGTCGAAGATACCCTTCGACTGAGCGATCGTCTCCTGCCCGCTGGTTGCCTTGAGAGTGAGCGTTGTACCCCCGGAGACAAGCCGGAGATGATTCATCACCTGTTGCGAGAGTTCGCGAACCGCCGCTTTGTAGGCGATGATCATGAGCACTTTCAAGCGATCGCCACGGCCGATGACGCGCTGCGCGCCGTCGACCGCGATCTCTCCGTCTGTGACGAGCTGTTCGAGCGCCTTGCTCATGGCATTTTTTGCACATGACTCGGCTACGCGGCAGATCTCGTCAATCTGGCCACTCTTTACTTCAGATGCAATCGACTTCATGTCGCCCTCATCTTTCAATGAGCTGCGCTAGGGTACGGAAATCCGCCCTTACCAGCTTCTTTTTTAAGCAAACACCTAAAATGTGTATTTGTCAAGCCTCTCAGTCCTACGCCAGCTGGCTCTGATGCAATCCCTCATTAATCGCTTTGACGAGATCCGTCTTCTCGAGAGTAAGATCCTTTTCCTTCAAATATCCCAAGTGATAGAGCATCGTCGCGACAAAGCGCGGCTCAAAAAGCTCATTCTCAATCTCTGCACTTGTGAGAAACACTTCCACCGCGTCAAAGAGTTCGGCATGGACCGCCTCCCCTTGCACGAGCTTCTCGAGCAAGACGAGTGGTCGCAGCAAAGCTGGCTTCGCCTTAACGCGAACATGGGCCTGCGCTGAGGTGATGCGCCAATACTCCTTACCACGTACCAAGGACACGTTTGCAAAGGCTACTGGTTCCAAAGAGCCACGTAGTTTGGAAGTGCTCTTACGCACACCTGTCGCCGTCGCTCGCACGAGGCCTAAATCGCGAGTCAGGATGGAGTACACTCGGTCTGCCTCCCGTAGCGGACGCTCCGAGAGCACGAGACCCTTGGTGGTGTAGATGTGGTACGACACTAGAAGTCGATATTGCCCGCTTTCTTGATTTCAAGAGCGTGAGCGGCAAAGAAGGCCTCTTCACCTACCGGCACTGTGTACGCCGCCCTCTCTCCAGGCTTCAAGTTATTTGTTTTCCTCCATTCCTGTACCGAGCGGATCACGTCGCGGACCTTCCCCTCTTCGATGAGCGCAGGAGTCAGCGCTGTATCCAAGAACACCTCTTCCACAAGAGACGGATCATTGACCAACTCCTTCACATTGATCTCATCTTTAATGATGTCTTGGTATTCTGCTGCAAGCTGCAAGCTCTTCACTGCCAGCTTTGCTAGAGGTTGACGCACTTTGATATTGGATTTTGAACGAAGCTCCAAAGCAAGCGAAACGAGGCGGCGAGTTTCGGCCATCTCTTTCAAAACCTCACCCTTCCCTCTCCTTAATAAGGAGAGGGTGGTCGCAAAGAGACCGGGTGAGGTCATCTCTGTCCACGTGGTGAGGTGCACACTCACAGGCTCATTGTCTTCCCTGACCTTTTGATATATTTCCTCGGCCATAAACGGCATAATCGGCGCCATGATCTTTGCGAGTTCCTTGAAGACGTATCGCGACGTCGCGAGCGCATGCATCTTGTCTTCCTTATCCTCTCCCTTAAACCTGTCGCGAGAACGCCTGACATACCAGGTCGATAGATCGGCCACGAAGTCCTTGATCGGGCGACTAGCACGCACCAAGTCGTACGCCTCGAGCGCTTCCGTCACTTCCTTCAACAATTCTTCCAAGCGAGCCAAGATCCAGCGGTCGAGCACATAAGGACTCTTCTCGCCATTCGCCGGAGTGCCGTCAGCATAGAGCTCGTAGAAGGTGAAGGTATTGGCGAGAATGTTAAGCAGGCGGTTATGAACGTCTTTCACCTCTTCATCCTTAAAGGACGCGTCCTCGGCCTGCATGACAACGGAAGACATGAGGTAGTAGCGGAAAGCGTCGGCACCGATAGTGTCGAGGAGGATGAGCGGGTCGGTGTAATTCCCTTTCGACTTACTCATCTTCGAACCGTCCTTAGCCAAGATGTTGCCGGTCGTGATGACGTTTGTGAAGGCTGGCTTGTTGAAGAGCATGACCGCAACAACGTGCATGTAGTAGAACCAGGTACGGGTCTGGGCAATATATTCCGCCACAAAGTGGCCTGGGAAATGTTTCTTAAACGCATCCTCATTTTCGAAGGGATAGTGGTACTCGGCAAATGGCATGGACGCTGACTCTACCCAGCCATCGATCACTTCTGGGATGCGCTTCAACGGCTTCCCCTCTTCGGTCACCAATTCAACCTGGTCGATGTAGGGGCGATGGAGATCCAACTCATAGCGGGCATTATGCGGAAGAGGTGTGAAGTTGATCTGTCTCACTTCAGCATTTCGCGCTCCAAGGTCTACCAGTTTTTCCGTGATACCCTCATAGGTAAATCCTTGAGAAACGAGATTGGCCCCTCTCATGACTCCGCCGTGAGTGATGATAAGAATTTTCTTACCCTGATATTTCGCCTCAAGTTCATAGAGGAAGGAGCCGATACGCTTCACCACGTCGGCAAACGATTCGCCATCAGCAGTTTTGAAGTTATATTTGTCCGCCTGCGCTTCAACGGTGCCAAAGAAGTGATCCAGAGGTTTTAGTTCAAACTCCGCTCCCGCATTCCACTCACCAAGCCGATCATCCACCACAAGTCGGTCAGCTGGCAGGCCAAGTTCCGCAAGGACAATCTCCGCCGTTTCGCGAGCTCGACCAAATTGAGAAATAAACACGTAATCAAAATCCATGCCTCTCAGAGCGGCCGCGCTCACCTTCACCTGTTCTCTACCTTGCACAGTCAAAGAATCTGGAGTTGTCGGGTTACCTCGCCACACCTTCTTGGTATTGCCGACCGTTTCGCCATGGCGCATGACGAAGTAATGGTTACCCGATTTCTTGGCGTACTTCTTAAAGTCGTCGAGAGAGCCAACGACTGTCACTTTGCCATTTTCATCTTTCCAGATTGGTAGAGGTGCGGCCCAGTAGCGGTTACGCGAAATCGTCCAGTCCGGTGCGTTCTCGACAATGTTCAAGAAACGGCCGTGCTTTAAGTGGTTTGGGAACCAGTTCACCTCTTCGTTGAGAGCAATCATGCGGTCCTTCACCTTCTGAATATTCAAGAACCACGAAGAGATCGCGTTATAGAGAAGTGCCGTGCCGCAGCGATGGCAGTGCGGATACGAGTGCGTGTGCATCTCGCGCTTATAGAGCAAGTGCCTCGTGTCCAAATCTTCCTTCACGAGCTTCTCTGCTTTTTTGAAGTATTGTGTGCGGACAAATTCCGGCGCGAGTGCGTTAAAGTGCCCGGCTCCGTCTAGGAGCTGGACCATCGGCAAATCATTCTTAAGTCCCAAAGCGTAGTCGTCTTCACCATAAATCACGGCGGTGTGCACGAGGCCGGTGCCGTCGGTGGTCGTCACGAAATCAGCTTCCGTCACGTACCAGCCCTTCTTCCCGTTCTCGCGAGCAGCCGGAATTTCATAGAGCGGTTCATATTCCATGCCGATCATCTCGCTTCCTTTGTGCTCAGCTACTACTTCATACGGCTCAGTAAGCACCGAGAGGCGTTCTTTGGCGAGAACGAGAATTTCCTTCCCTACTTTGGCCTCCACATAATCAATATCTTTCCCCACTGCGAGCGCGACGTTCCCCGGCAAGGTCCACGGCGTCGTTGTCCACGCGAGGAAGTAGGCGTCCGGGAACGCTTTGATTTTAAATTTCACATACACCGACTCTTCGGTGACATCACGATAACTGTTGTCCATCGCCACTTCCGCTTTGGCGATCGGCGTCTGACAGTGCGGGCAGTAGAGCAAAACTTTTTTACCCTCATAGAGGAGACCCTTCTCGTCCATTTTCTTCAAGGCATGCCACACGCTCTCGATGTACGTGTTGTCCATCGTCTTGTACGCATTGTCGTATTCGACCCAGCGGCCGACGCGGTCCACGTATTTCTTCCATTCATGAGCGTACCGCATGACAGAAGCGCGACATGTTTCGTTAAAGGCTTCGATACCGATCTTGCCTTCGATCTCTGTCTTATCTTTAAGACCGAGCTCTTTCTCGATCATATTTTCGATTGGCAAGCCGTGGCAGTCCCAACCCCAACGACGACGCACATGATAACCCTGCATCGTTTTGTAGCGAGGGATGACGTCTTTAATCACAGAGGAAAGGAGGCTGCCTGCGTGTGGTAAGCCTGTGGCAAAGGGCGGCCCGTCATAGAAAGTGAATTCCCCTTTCGGCGCCTCTTTCTCAAGACTCTTTTCGAAAATGTGATTCTCCTGCCAGAACTTCAAAACCGCCTCTTCCTTAAGAGCGCGCTCGGACTTGGGATTGGTGTTGGTGGTATCCATAGTGTGAAAAATAAAAACTCGTCGCTGAGCAGAAATAATTCTGCGCAAGGACGAGTCTTCTGTCGCTCGCGGTGAGCGAAGTCGAACCGTGGTACCACCTTGGTTTTTACCCGCCTTTGGCGGGACTTCTCATTCACAGCTATACCGGGCTTACCC
>CAZBQU010000010.1:0-14645 GCA_964494215.1 uncultured Candidatus Saccharibacteria bacterium
TCACCTGGGATTCTTCAAATGACTTACTCTCTGTAAACGGACTCAATATATATAGTACGGGCGTAAGAGCAGCTGGAAGTAACGATCTTCAGCTCGGCTCTGCAAACACCTTCCCAAGTATCGTCATCCGCGGCAGTAACGGTAATGTCGGTGTCGGTTCAAGCACTCCTCTCGCCAAGCTCTCTGTGAAGGGTTCCGGCACTACTACTGGCATTAACTTCCAGACAACCAACTCAAGTGACTCGCCACTCTTCACTATTTTGGATAGTGGAAATGTCGGTATTGGTACAACGAATCCAATTGAGAAATTTGATAATCGTGGTGCGCTTTTCGTCGGCGGAACTACAGCCAGCACGTTTACTGCTCAAGGTACGAGCGCCGGTATTGTTATGGATGTTAGTGGTTCTGACGCACGCATTTCAGCTGCTTCAAATGCTGCCAACAATAGAACTCTAAATTTGCGTGCTTTGAATGCTGGTACGCCAAACGACGGACAATTATTCTTGCAGTACAACGGCAACGTCGGTATCGGCGCTACGAATCCTACATCTAAATTAAGTGTTAATGGAACTATCAAAGCTACTGCTGCAGATGCAGGTACTCACCAATACGCCATCATGGCTGATCCATCAGCAATTAGTGGCACAACACAGAGCAATTTATTCTATGCAGGCGGTACTATCGCGGCAGCTACAGCTGTTACCGAAAGGGCTGGATTGAGAATTGACTCATCTGGATTAGGGGCTGGAGCATCCATAGCAACTCAATATGGTATCTATATCGCAAACCAAACTGGAGCAACTACAAACTATGGTTTGTATTCTGCTGGAGCAAACAAGAGCTATTTCGCCGGTAATGTTGGAATCGGCACGACTAACCCAGGAACAGCGCTTGAAGTGAATGGTTCAATTACAGCTCAAGGTTCAGTCATATTTAAAGATGCCAACAATGCAAACACGTATGGGTGGCGTGGATTAACAGGCATAGTGACACTAGACGGTGGAAGCGTTTTCCCTACCGGATGGAATTTCCAATACGGAGGCACTTCAAATTCAGCATTGTATATAAATTCAGGCGGTAGTGTTGGTATTGGCACCACAAATCCAGGCTATCCATTGCAAGTGACTGCCGCACGTTCGGCAAGCACAGATATGTATGCTCTGCAGGCTACCGGTAGCGGAGCGACGGGCGATCAGATAAATCTTTTGTTCCGACAGAACACTGGCGCTGACGCATCTATCTACACCCTCGCGTCTATTAGTAGCATCAATGAGTCATCCGCAGGAGCATCTGGCGCACTGGCATTTTCTACAAGAACTTCCGGTTCAACTTTTACTGAGAAAATGAGAATTTCATCCGGCGGCAACTTGAGTGTTACTGCATTAACTTCCTGCGGAGGTATTCAGACCAACGGTTCTGGGACGATGAGCTGTACGTCTGATGAGAGGTTGAAAGATGTCCAGAGCAGCTTTACAACTGGTCTCGATGCAATCATGGGCATCACCCCACAGACATACTCGTGGAAAGCAGATTCCGATCTCTACGATGGTGGCCTCTTGTACTCAGGTTTCATCGCTCAGAACATTCAGGCCAATATTCCTGAAGCGGTTAATACCAACGCGAAAGGATATCTCCAAATCAACACAACGTCGATCTTGGCGGCCTCCATCAACGCCATCAAAGAACTCAACATTAATGTCGAAGCACACTACACGGAACTGACGAATATAAGTGTAGAGCTCCAGGGTCAGGCGGCACGCATTGGTGTACTTGAAAGTAAGGTGGCCAATATCGAAGCGCAGCTCGGCGGCATAAGTACGTCCACGGCCTCTTCGACAGAAGGCTTGGCACCAGGCTTCCTTGATGGGATCTGGGACGCCCTTGTCTCGAGGCTTGCGAGTGCTGCGAACGGTATCGGCGATTTCTTCGCCAATCGCGTGAAGACGAAGGAACTTTGTATCTCAGATGAAAATGGTGAGACCTGCATTACGAAAGCAGCACTCGATGCTTTAATGGCTAACGTGGGTGGCAGTGTACCAAACGGCGGCGCTCCAAGTGGGGGAGACAACTTGGGCGGAGGAGAGGAAACTGGTGGAGAGGTTGGCGGTGGCGAAGCGGAAGGAGGTGCAGATGGCGGTGTGGTTGAGGAGACGCCTCCTGTCGATGAGGGTGGGGCTGGAGCTGGAGCTGGAGAAGAGGTTCCTCCTCAAGACGGAGGTGCTTCTGGAGGAGAGACAGGGGAGCCAGCGCCATAATTGTCTCACCTTAAATTGCGTGGTATAATATAAGAGGATGCCGGATAGCTGCTCCCGCTTCAGCGAAATTGCCATGTTATGGCAATTTCGAGCGGGGGAGGAAAGTCCGAACATTTGGTCATCTCCACCGCATATGCATGGAGGTGACGCGCGTAGCAGGTAACGCCTGCCGGGGGTAACCCTAGAGTTGAGAACAGAGACGCTTGCGACGCAAGGTAGCAAGCGTCTGGGGAACTTGCAAGAGTTTCTCAGACGAGTCTCCTTAGTGATAAGGAGAGTGCAACGGCAAAATACTTACGTGAATGCAAGGCCGTGTCTCTTATGTACTTGTATATAAGAGAAGCGCCGCTCGAGGCCCATAGCGATATTGGTCCCAGATAGATAGCTATCCGTTATAGAGTTCGCTCAATAACGACAGAATTCGGCTTACAGGCATCCACACAAAAGCGCTCCGGAAACGGGGTGCTTTTGTGTTAAAATATCCCTATTATTCGCTTTGAATTAGCCACGCACCATGCCTGAACGCTACCGCTTGAGTTTCCCATTGCTTACTGTCTTTATCTTCCTCCTCCCGATCTTCTTTGTCCCGGGCGGTGCGCTTGATCTCTCAAATGCGAAGGCGCTCTTTATTGTCTTGGGCACGGTGGTGACAGGACTCCTCTTCGTTTGGGATATGTGGAGACACCATGAGATGGAAATCCCGAAGCATCGGATTCTTTTGGCAGTTGGTATGTTGCCTCTGGTTTACCTTCTCTCGGGCTTACTCGCAACTCCTTCCACGCTCTCGCTCTTGGGGTATAACTTCGAAGCGGGGACTTTCGGCGCACTTCTTTTGGGGACCTTGCTTCTCGGTATGGCGGCCATCGTATACACGGGTACGACGCGTGTATTGCAGGGAGTGATCGCTATTTTCAGCGCATTGGCAGTCGTCGTCCTTTTCTCAGCGGTCAAGATTCTTTCCGGTGGCGCGTGGCTCACTATGGGTACGTTCACTGGAATCATGGGTAACATGCTCGGTTCGTGGACAGACCTTGCTGTCGGGGCCACACTTCTCTGCACGCTCTCTATCTTGGCGCTCGGCGTCTTGTCGGTGAAGGGGAGTTTCAAGGCGCTTCTCTACGGTGCGGTCGCTGTGTCAGGCGTGATGCTCTTCGTCCTCTCGTTCCGTCCGGCATTTTGGCTTTTGCTCGCCACGTCTATTGCGCTCTTCTTCTACTTTGCAAAGATTGAAAATAATTTCTATTTCCAGTCGAAAGGTGAGAAGGAACCAGGCGGCCTCTTCTCCTCCAAGAAAGTTGTACTCCCGCTCATTCTCGGTATTCTCTCCGTGTTCTTCCTTATGAACCCAGTACTCGGCACGAAGAGTTTGGGAGAAGTTGTTTCGGCACCGTTCGGTGTTTCAAACACTGACATTTACCCGACGCTGTCTACGACGCTCTCGATCTCGAAGGCTGTCCTTACCAAGAGCGCACTCTTTGGCTCTGGCCCCAACACGTTTAGCCAGGATTGGTTGGCCTTCAAACCTTCCGATATCAACTCAACGCCATTCTGGGCCGTCGCATTCCCATTTGGTGCGGGCTTTATCCCAACACAGGTGGCTGTGACGGGTATTGTTGGCTCGCTTGTGTGGCTCGCATTCTATGGACTCTTGGTCGCACTCGCTCTGCGAGTGATGACGCGTATTCCTGAAGCTCGCGCACCACGCTTTGTGCTCGTCGCCTCACTTGGCATGTCGCTCTTCCTCTGGGGCGCCTTCCTTGTATACACACCTTCGGCCACGATCTTTATGCTCGCCTTCATCGCAACAGGGCTCTTGCTGTCTGCCGCTCTTTCTGCGGAAGTCTTGCCTGCTTACACTATTAACCTCAAGGCTTCACCGGCCCACGTCGTTTCAGTGGTCGTGATTATCGCTGCGGTAGCTGGCTTGCTCTTCCTCGGTATGACTGAGCTCGAAAAGAGTCTCGGGGCCTTCCACTATGGCCGGGCTGGCGCGCTTGCTAATACTGAAGGTGTAAAGATTGAAGCCGTGGAAGCAGAGTTGAACAAGGCGGTAGAGTTTGCGCCAATCGATGTCTATTTCCTCGCTATCTCGAACGTAAACTCGCTCAAGGCGCAGGCGATTGCGAATAATGCGACAGGTACTCCAGAAGAGATTCAAACTGCTTTCCAAACGGCAGTCGGTACGAGTTTGGCAGCTGCCCGAGCCGCCGTAACTGCTAACCCCGCCGCGTACAGCAACTGGGTAGCTTTAGGTACGATCTACAGCTCGCTTGTCCCTAAGCCGCTCTCCGTCGAAAGTGCCTACGAGAATGCTCGCTACGCCTTCGAAGAAGCCTTCAAGAGGAATCCGTCTAATCCCGATCTACCACTTTTGCTCGCTCAACTTGAGATCAACAAGGAGAACTTCGACGATGCTCGCTCCTTTATCAGGAATTCACTTGCCTTGAAGTCTGACTATGCTGATGCATATCTCTTGCTCGCTCGTCTTGAAGCCAGTCAGAACAACATTCCTGCAGCGATCGCTTCGACTGAGAAGCTTGCTGTGCTCACTCCTGACAATGCCGGCATCCACTTCGAACTTGGTCTTCTAAAGTTCTCGAACGCGGACTACAATGGCGCACGAGTTTCCTTTGAAAAGGCTTTGGCCATTGAGAAGAATTACGCCAATGCGAAGTACTACTTGGCAGTGACGCTCGGTAAGCTCGGTCGTGTCGATGAGGCCCGCGCGCAGTTGAACGAGCTTCTCTCCACGAATCCTGATAGTCAGGAAGTGAAGCAGGCACTCGAAGACCTTAACGCGCCGGCTAAGAAGAAATAGCAGAGAACTCATGGTGAGAAAGATCTGGCACTTCTTCTATACGAATCTCCTCGGACGCGAGGCACGATCGATCAACCAAGCCGCTTTTCTCTTGGGACTTTTCTCACTCTTGTCCCAAATTGTGGGCCTCATGCGTGACCGCTTTCTCGCGCATATCTTCGGCGCAGGCCAAGAGCTCGACATCTACTACGCAGCCTTCCGTGTGCCGGACTTCCTCTTTGTGACTGTTGCTTCAGTCGTTTCGCTCTCCGTACTTATCCCATTCATTATCGAGAAGGAGCACGCGGGCCGTGAAGAGTTGCGTCGATTCATCGACTCCATCTTTACCTTCTTCGGTATCGTGATGACGCTCGCAGCGGTGGGGGCATATCTTCTCATGCCGTCTCTGGCGCACGTGCTCTTCACTGGGTTTGCGCCGGATGTGCTTGAGCGCATCGTCTTTATGTCGAGACTTCTTCTGTGGTCACCGATCATCCTTGGCTTCTCGAATCTCTTCGGCTCGCTTACTCAAGCCTATAATCGCTTCACGATTTATGCTGTGGCGCCGATCCTCTACAACGTCGGTATTCTCGTAGGGATCATGTGCTTCGCGAGTGAATGGGGAATCTTGGCGGCGGTTGGCGGCGTTCTCTTGGGAGCAGTCATGCACCTCTGTATCCAAGTGCCCTTTGTGTGGAAGGATGGTCTCATGCCGCGCGTGACAGGGGAGCCCTCGCTCCGACTTGTTGAGAAGGTGGCGAAGATTTCTTTGCCGCGCACCTTGACCCTTTCTATGTCGGCCTTGACCTTTATCTTCCTGACGGCGCTCGCGTCGCGGATGGCTGAGGGCTCCGTCTCAATCATCGCTCTCTCAAACAACTTGCAGACAATCTCACTCTCGCTCATTGGCGTCTCCTATTCGCTCGCCGCATTCCCGACGCTCACGCGCCGTTTCCAAGAGAAGAATATTCCCGCCTTTCTGGAACAAATGCAGGTCACAACTCGCTTTATCGTATTCTGGTCCTTACCCCTCACTGCGCTTCTTGTTGTGTTGCGCGCGCAGGTGGTGCGAGTGTTGCTTGGTTCCGGTCTCTTTGACTGGCCGGCCACAAGACTCACTGCTGCGGCCCTCGCGCTCTTTGTGTTGTCTTCTGTTTTCCAATCCCTCCTTCTCCTGCTCATGCGCGGCTTTTACTCCGCTGGGTTTACGAAGAAGCCTTTCTATATCAATCTTTTCTCCACGGCCGCTCTCGTTCTCCTGACATACGGCTTGGTAGATCTCTTCAACTCTTCGGTCATCTTCAGCTCTTTTATCGGCACACTTCTTAAGGTTGATGACCTTGGGAACGGGGTGATGCTTATGTTGCCATTGGGCTTCTCTCTGGGAACCATTCTTAATGGAATTCTCTTGTGGTACTTCTTTGAGCGGGAGTTCCCAGGCTATTCGAAGGCTGTGTGGCGCACATGGTTTGAGGGTGTGGCTGCTTCTGTTGTTATGGGAGCTGTGGCCTATGCAGGGCTTAACTATTTCAGCAGCCTCTTTGCCTTGGACACTCTTTTAAACGTCTTCCTTCAAGGCCTCCTCGCTGGGTTGGTAGGGATTGCGGCTGGGATCCTTGTGTTAAAGATGTTGAAGAGCCCTGAACTCGCGAGCGTGCTTCAGGTCGTGCACAGTAAATTCTGGCGCACGAAGGTCATTGCGACAGATCCAGAAATCGTTTAAGGTTACCTCTCTATGGATCACATTAGAAACTTCTCAATCATTGCGCATATTGACCACGGCAAGTCGACTCTCGCGGACCGCATGCTTGAGATCACCGGCACGATCGAAAAGCGCAAAATGCAGGACCAAGTTCTCGACTCGATGGAGCTCGAACGAGAGAGGGGGATTACGATCAAGATGCAGCCGGTCCGGATGCAATATGGGAAGTACATTTTAAACTTGATCGATACTCCTGGGCACATCGACTTCTCCTACGAAGTTTCGCGCGCACTCAAGGCCGTGGAAGGCTCGATCCTCTTGGTCGACGCTACTCAAGGGGTCCAAGCCCAGACGCTCACCACGCTTGGGATGGCACGCGAGTCCGGACTCACGATCATCCCCGTCATTTCTAAAATTGATTCTCCGTTAGCGCGTGTCGAAGAAGTGCGGGCCGAAGTTATAAAGCTTCTTGACTGCACGGCAGCTGACATTCTTGAGGTTTCGGGGCGCACGGGGCAGGGAGTTAATACGCTCTTAGAAGAAGTGGTCAAACGTGTGCCGGCGCCGACGCACAACGAAGGTACTAATGATTTCCGAGCGCTTATCTTCGATTTCAAATACTCGACTCACCGAGGGGTGATTGTCTTCGTGCGCGTCATGAGTGGAAGCATTTCTAAGAACACGCCTCTCATTTTCAAAATCGCAGAAGAAACGTTCACGGCGCTTGAGGTGGGCATCTTTTCTCCTACGGAACTCGCCAAGGACTCTCTTGGGGCTGGGGAAATCGGCTACATCGTCACAGGTATCAAGCAGCCGGGCATTGCTTCCGTCGGTGACACGGTGGCGGCCTTGAGCGACTCGCTCGCGCCTTTGCCAGGGTATATGTTGCCGCGACCGGTGGTCTGGGCCTCTATTTACCCTGAGAGCCAAGACGACTTCGTGCCATTGAAGCAGGCCTTGGGTAAGCTCAAACTCTCCGACTCTTCGTACACATACGAAGAAGAATCTTCCGGTGTCTTGGGCCGCGGGTTCCGCTGCGGCTTTCTCGGCATGCTTCACTTGGAGATTATTTCTGAGCGTCTCCACCGCGAGTTTAATTTGAAGCTTGTCGTGACGATGCCGACGATCACCTATGAAGTGACGTATAAAAATGGCAAGCAGGAAACGATTTACTCACCAGCGCATTTCCCTGACGAAGGATTGTTGACGGAAATCCGTGAGCCCTGGGTGAATTGCATTATCATCACCCCTGTGAGTCATCTCGGCAGTATTATCCCGCTTCTCTATGAACATGAGGCAGAAGTAGGGGAATCGGAAAACTTCGGTGAAGACCGCACCCGACTCTTTTTGAAGATGCCGCTCCGAGAACTTATGCGCAACTTCTTCGATAAGCTGAAGAGTGCCTCAAGTGGATTTGCCTCAATTTCCTACGAGATTGAGGGTATGCGTCCGGCAGAAGTGGTTCGTATGGATATTTTGGTAGCGGATGAAGTGCTGCCTGCCTTCTCGCGTGTTATCTCACGTCGTCTTGTGGAAGCCGAGGCCGAACTTATGGTGGAGAAGCTCCACGGCCTCCTGCCACGGCAGATGTTCGTCATGAAGGTGCAAGCAAAGGCCTTGGGACGCATTGTCTCGAGCCGCACCGTGTCCGCCTTTAGTAAAGACGTGACGCAGCATATGTATGGAGGCGATATTACCCGCAAGATGAAATTGCGAGAAAAGCAAAAGAAAGGCAAGAAGAAAATGAAGGACCGTGGTCGCGGCTCGGTTGATATCCCTCAGGACGTGTTCCTGAAGATGCTTCGGAGCTAATTCTCCTCGGGACTTAGTTGAAGATCGGAGCGTAAAGCAGAACCATGCTGAGGATGATCAACACAACGAGGATCTTCCAGGCGATCTGAACTTTATTCCGGTGTCGGCGGTCGAATAACATGAGAGGTATACTATCATAATCTCTATGAAAGAGCTTCAGAACAAACAGCGCTCGAGGAAGGCCCTCTACTCGATCCCAGCCCTCCTTCTTCTCTTTGGGGTAACCTTTCTTCTTGTGAGAGGGGCGGCCGCTATTATGAGTAAGGAGTCTGAGAGCGCCGCACGCCTGCGAGAGCTTGAAGCAGAAAACATCTCTCTCCGGAGTCGCCGCGTGGGTCTTGAGAGTCAGATTGGGAAACTTCAAACGGAAGAGGGTGTGGTGGAAGAGATTAGGGCCAAGTTTAACGCGACGCGAGCAGGGGAGCACCTGGCTGTTATTGTTGAGGAGAAGCTCGCCGCAACGACGAGTGCGCCCACCGCCATTGAACGCTTGAAGCGAGGTTGGCAGGCTTTTGTAAACTTGTGGCCCTTTTAACGGCTGCTATAATGTCTGTACTATGAACCAGAAAAAAGTAGAAATTTACTCAACCGTGAACTGCCACTTTTGCCATTTAGCCAAAGAATTCTTTAAGGAAAAGGGCGTCGAATATACCAATTATGACGTCGGAGCCGATGCGGAGAAACGCGCTGAGATGGTCGAGATGACAGGGCAGATGGGCGTCCCGGTGATTGTCATTGACGGCAAAGACGCGGTTATTGGCTTTGACGAGAAGGCACTTACGAAGCTTATCGGTATCGGAGCGTAGTAGTGGTGCTCTCAGCAGGAATCGAACCTACATCTTGTCCTTAGGACGGACCTGCTCTATCCATTGAGCTATGAGAGCGACTGAAGGGAATTCGTTTCGAATATACCACGAAATTTGAAAAATCCCGAGATTTTGCTATAATTTTCCCTTATGAATCCGGAAGAAAGGCAGCTTTTGGAGCGTTCTGTACGGCTCTCCGAGGATAACCAAAAAATCCTCAAGAGGATCGAAAAGCGCGCCCGTTGGGCGATGGCTTGGGGATTCATAAAGATTGCGATTGTGGTTGTGCCCCTTGTTGTCGGCTACTTCTTCCTTGAGCCGTATATCGATCAGGCGACCACCAATTACAATGATTGGAAAGAGATTCTCCGCAATTTCTAAGCCCGCACCCTTGCTGGGGTAGCTCAGTTGGTAGAGCATTCGCCTGAAGAGCGAAGGGTCACCGGTTCGACCCCGGTCCCCAGCACCATAATAAAAAACCTCTGAACGAGGTTTTTTATTATGGTGCGAGTCTTCGTAGGTCTAACCTTTCACTTTGATACGCGTCTGGCGGTTCTTGTCGAGCTTGGGGAGGCGCAAGACAAGGAGGCCGTGTTTCTCGACAGCTTCAGCGTCATCAACACTGATTTCTTCGGGCAACGGGATTTCGCGTACGAAGGAGCCCCAGTAGAGTTCGCGGTGGACATAGTCGTCACCAGAGACGGTGCGGTCTTCGGAGCGTTCGCCGCGGATCGTGACGAGATCGCGAGTGATGGAAACATCGAGGTCATCGGGTTTGACGCCAGGGACCATGGCCTTGATGACGATTTCGGTCGGAGTGTTGTAGACGTCGACGGAGAGTTGGGCCTCTTCCTCACTTTCTTCGAAGATACTTTCCTTCGCCACTTCGCGTCCGCGAATAGGCTCAACTGCCTCGTCCTCATCGTCGAGACGAACGGCACCTGTTAATTTTTCAAAGAAGCTTCTGCGGTTCTTCATGGAATGTACGTTGTTATAGTAAAGAATTATATCGCCGTTATGGAAGAGGCGCAATCGATTTGGCCCGTTCAAATATCCACAAGAGCCCAACCACACCAATCCAGACCACGCCCAAGGCGATGAGTAAGCCGCCTTCATGATGAGAAATGATAAGCATGTTGAAGAGAGAGTGGAAGGCAATTGCCGCGATTAAGCCAAAGATTCCGGTAAGAATCTTTTTGCCACGTGGCGCGTAGAAGTGGAAGGCGATGAAGGCGCCAACAATACCTGAAGAGACAGTGTGGAGGAGGCTTGCTCCGATGAAGCGCAAGTTACCGGTAAGCACAGTTTCTGAGAAGTCACTGCCGAGCAGGGGGCTCAAGATAAAGAGCGTGTTCTCAAGCGCCACGAACCCAAGGGCGGCAGTAATCATATAGACGAGCGAATCGATGGGTTCGTTATCTTCGCGGTTGTGGAGGCCGCCGACGTAGCCCGCGAGGAACTTGAAACTCTCTTCGAGGAGCGCCCAGAGGATGATGAGTGAGAAGGAGAGCGTAGGCACGAGGTTTTCTAGTCCTTTCTGGAGCGGGATGACGAGAATGACGGCGAGCATGCCCAAGAAGAAGGTCTTTGCGATAAGGCCTTTGGGTTCAGGGGCGCGTTTGTCTTCGCGCAACCAGAATGCGAGCCAGATGAGGGCTGGCAATACTCCTCCGAGAAATGCGTAGATTAAGCTGCTGGCCACGGCTCGATTATAAGTAAGCTCTGAGCTCCCGGCTGCAAGCTCTTAGCTTTGTGTAATTCCTGCCAGATTTCTTCTGTCACAAACGGCATGAAAGGGTGGAGGAGTTTGAGTGAGTTCTCGAGGATGTGGCGAAGTGTTCTTCCATAATCTTCTTTACCCTTGCTCTCTTCAATAAGCTCGCTTGCGAGACGGTTCCAGATGTAGGCGTAGAGCTTTTCCGCGGCAAGGTAGAGGCGGTAGGCTTCCATGTCGCTCGTAACGTCTTTGGCCAAGGCGTCGAACTCGGCCACGAGCTCGGCCTTAAGTTCTCCGGTATCTTCCGTAGAAAGTATAAAGCGGGTGATGTTCCAGATTTTGTTGGCGAAGTTTTTGTAGCCCTTAATCTTACTTTCATCAAACTTCGCATCGTTGCCAATTGCGGTCCCTACGAGAAGTCCCATGCGCAGCGCGTCAGTGCCGTAGGCATTAATCATGTCGAGAGGATCGACACCGTTGTTGAGAGATTTGCTGAACTTGCGTCCGTCCTTTGCGCGCACGAGGCCGTGGATCATCACGGTCTTGAAGGGAACTTTGCCCAAGTGGAAGCCGCTCATGAGAATCATACGCGCAATCCAGAGTTGGAGGATTTCGTATGCAGGCGACATGAAGGAGGTTGGATAGTAGAGCTCCATGTCGCGAGTTTTCTCGGGCCAGCCAAGAGTGGAGAATGGCCAGAGAGCTGAAGAGAACCATGTGTCAAAGACGTCAGGATCCTGCTCCCAGCCTTCGCCTGAGGGTGCGCTCACATCGCAGTACACTTCCTCTCCTCGATACCAGACGGGTACGCGATGTCCGAACCAAATTTGCCTTGAGATGCACCAGTCGCGGAGGTTGTCGATCCAGTGGAAGTAGGTGCTCCTGAAGCCATCTTGCGGCATGGCTACCTGGCCGCTTTCAACGGCTTTGCGCATAATTTCCTTGAGAGTAGTTTCAGAGCCGCTCACGATGCCCTCAATCTCAGAATAAGGAATGGTAAATTTTTTGTTCACGGCCATCCACCACTGGAGCTTTGGCAATGGTTCGATAGTGGCGCCAGTTCTTTCTGCTGTAGAAATATTGTTCTTGATTTTCTCCTCCTTCTCCAGAAGACCTTCGGTTCGGAGCCATTCGGCCACCTTGTCTCTCGCTTCGGAAGTTTTGAGCCCGTTCAGTGGTCCTTCAACGAGCATTTTTGCGTACTCGTTGATGACCTGTGGGCGCGGCAGGTTGTGTCTGTCGGCGATTTCCCAGTCAATCTGGCTGTGTGCTGGAGTAACACCTAAGGCGCCAGTGCCGAATTCTTTCTCGACGGTGTGGTCGGCAATTATTTTGATATGGATCGGCACTCCGCAGAATACGGCATCGTATTCCTTGCCGACGTATTCAGCGTAGCGCTCGTCGTCAGGGTGGACCGCGACGGCCACGTCTCCAACTTTTGTCTCCGGTCGAGTGGTTGAGATGGCAATAGGGAAGTCTTTTGAGTATTTGAATGTATAGAGGATAGAATCTCTCTCCTCGTAGACAATCTCATCATCAGAAATTGTGGTCTGACCTTTCGGGTCCCAATTCACGATTCTGTTGCCCTTGTAAATGAGGCCCGCGTCATACATCCGTTTGAAGGCGGTAAAGACGGCGAGATTCCTTTTCTCATCAAGAGTGTAGGCATACCGAGACCAGTCAAGGCTTGCGCCCATTTTCTTCACTTGGCTGATGATGGTGTCTTCGCTGTTCTTGGCAAATTCTGAAACTCTCTTCACTAATTCTTCGCGCCCGAGATCGTGGCGGCTTTTACCTTCAGCTTTTTGGATATCTTTTTCCACACGAGCCTGAGTGGCGATCGCGGCAGAGTCCGTGCCAGGAAGCCAGAGCGCTTTCTTGCCCCGCATACGTTGGTAGCGGATAACAGCATCCTGAAGCGAATCTTCGTAGGCATGGCCAATGTGGAGGACGCCAGTAACGTTCGGGGGAGGGAGGATGATGGTAAAAGGCTCCTCGTGGCGAGAGGGGAGGTTGTCCGGATTGAAGTAGCCACTCTTCTCCCAGAGGTCGTAAATCCGAGCCTCAGTCTCCTGAGGGTTATAGGGTTTAAGGAATTTATCATCCATGCGTCTTCCATAATAGCACGGCTGTGTTTCTCCTCGAATGGCCGGTCAGTATAAAGGACAAAGCTTTTGAGGCTACTGTCCTTTAAGACTAAGGGACGTTAGTTGCAAAGTGTGTTTGGCATATTTCGAAATGTAATGTAATTGTATGTCCTTTAAGGTTCTACTCGGAATACATAAAGGACAAATACATAAAATATGTTGCAAACAAAGGGGATTTAGGAAAAGGTGGAATCATTGACAAAATAAGAGAAAAATTGTTAACTACTCAGGCATGCGGAATCTGTTGACCAACACCAAAGCATTCAAGTTCGGAGCGGTATACCTCATGGTTGCCGTCTTTTTTGCTGGAACGCCAATCACCGTTTCTGCGGCGGTTGTTACTGATATCAAGGCAAACGGCTCTGACGGCACCGTAACTATTCTCGATGGTGACTCCTACTCATACGAATGGGTCACGACCAATGCCACCGCCTGCACCCTGACCTCTCCAACCGGCCCTTCTGGTATCACGACTGCGGGCAACGGCGGTCCGATTGATCCTGGTCACCCATGGTACCCGGCTGTTGGTAGCCCCGTGACTCTCACACTTGACTGCACAGACGGAGTTGAAACCTCGAGTGACTCTGTGACGATTGAGATCGGCGCTCTTCCTCCTCCGCCTCCTCCTGCTGTGGTAACGGCAGATATTAAGGCAGAAAGCTCTGACGGCCCGGTGAACGTTGTGGTTGCAAACGAATTTTCATACTCGTGGGCTTCTTCGAATGCGACTGCCTGCACCCTCACGTCTCCGAGTGGTGACTCTGGTATTTCTCTCGCCGGCAATGGTGGCCCGATTGGCATGAGTCACCCGTGGTACCTCCCGGGCGGCGGAGCTGTCACACTCACTCTTTCCTGCACGGACGGAGTTAGTACGGCCACTGACACTGTGGTTATTAACCTTCTTACTTTCACTCCTCCTCCGCCCCCTCCTCCTGCTGTAGTGACAGCGGATATCACTGCAAACGGATCGAATGGTCCGGTTACCATTGCGAGCGGAGACAGCTTTGTATACGCGTGGACTTCTTCGAATGCGACGGCTTGTACGCTTACCGCTCCGAACGGCCCTTCCGGCATTTCTCTCGCTGGCAACGGCGGTCCGATTGACGCTTCCCAACCATGGTACCCGGCTATCGGTTCTCCAACGACGCTCACCCTCGACTGCACAGATGGCACCAATACTGCTACCGACAACGTTGTGATTAACCTTACGGCTGTTCCACCGAGCGGTGTGACTGCTGACATCAAGGCGAACGGTTCCGACGGCCCAGTCACCATCAACAACGGTACTGATTACGCGTATAGCTGGACTTCGACTGGCGCTACCGCCTGCACCCTGACCGCGCCAAACGGTGTTTCTGGTATCTCTCTTGCTTGCAACGGCGGTCCTATCAGCCCTTCCCACCCATGGT
>CAZBQU010000011.1:0-1688 GCA_964494215.1 uncultured Candidatus Saccharibacteria bacterium
GGTTCGAGTCCTCTCGTGCCCACCTTGTCCTTGTAGCTCAATGGATAGAGCAGCGCTCTTCTAAGGCGCTGATGTAGGTTCGATTCCTACCAGGGACACATGATTGATTTGAAAGATAAGATTCTGTACGAAGACGCAGACATCGTGGCGGTGAACAAACCGGCCGGACTTGTCGTGCATAGTGACGGACGCACGGAAGAGGAGACCCTTGCGGATTGGTTTGTATCACAATATCCGGAAGCCCAAGATGTGGGGGAACCTATTGAGACAAAAGAGGGGAAGGAGATCGCGCGCCCCGGCATTGTGCACCGCATCGACCGCGATACCTCTGGTGTCATCCTCCTTGCGAAGACGGCGAAGGGGCACGAGTGCTTGAAGGCACAATTTCAAAATAGAGAAGTGGAGAAGGCGTACCACCTCTTTATCTACGGCGACCTCAAGGAGGATCACGGGACGATCAGCTTTCCAATCGGTCGCAGCTCAGGTGACTTCCGCAAATGGTCTGCTCGGCTCGGGAGTACTCGTGGGGAAAATCGAGAGGCCGTGACGTATTACGAAGTTATTAAGAGTGCGCCGGAGCAAGGAGTGACTCTTGTCGAGGCGAAGCCGAAGACGGGTCGCACGCACCAGATCCGCGTGCACTTCCAAGCACTTCAGCGCCCCGTTGTCTCCGACCCGCTCTATGCTCCAGGGAAGCCCAAGCTCTTGGGCTTCACACGCACAGCTCTCCATGCGCGCACAATTGCTTTCCTGAACACAAAAGGGGAGCGCATCGAACTCACCGCGCCGTATCCAGCCGACTTCAAAGCCGCTGTAGACATGGTGGGTGGAGGTGTGTTAGATTAGTCCCCACAAGAGTTATATGACAAATCGCGTCATTTCACCGGTAAATACTGAAGAACGCCAGAAGCTCGACTTTCGCGCGGGCGACACTATTCGCGTCTGGCAGAAGATTCAGGAGAAGGGCAAGGTCCGCCTCCAGGCCTTCGAAGGTCTCGTCTTGGCCCGCAAGCACGGCACTGAAGCTGGTGCTACCTTCACCGTTCGTCGCGTTGCCTCAGGCGTCGGCGTTGAGAAGATCTTCCCCCTCTACTCCCCAGTAGTCGACAAGATCGACGTGCTCAAGCGCTCTAAGGTGCGTCGCGCCAAGCTCTATCACATTCGTGATAAGGCCGCGAAGGAGATCAGTCGTCAGATGAGGAATCTCCGTTTACAGAAGGATGTTGCTGAGCCTGAAGTAGAGGCTCCGGTTGAAAACGCTTAAGTTTTACGTTAAAGTTTCCCCAATGCGCGGGTGGCGAAATTGGTAGACGCACTACCTTGAGGTGGTAGCGCCGAGAGGCATGGAGGTTCAAATCCTCTCCCGCGCACCAGTGCGAAATCGAGCTCGCTTAATTGCGGGCTCGATTCGTACAGAAATGTATAATGGGCCTGTGCTCCCTGATGGCGGCTATAGTTTAATGGCAGAACTCCAGCTTGTGGAGCTGGTCGCGAGGGTTCGATTCCCTCTAGTCGCCCCAACAATTCTTATTCTGGTATAGTTTTTGCATGAAGCAATCAATTCTTATCGCCGGAGTAAGTGGGTCAGGTAAGTCTGAAGTAAGCCGCAGACTCAAGGGTCTTGGTTTCGAAACTCGTGATATGGATGGAATGGAAGATTTGTGTGTGATGGTTGATAAAAAGACGGT
>CAZBQU010000011.1:1758-3664 GCA_964494215.1 uncultured Candidatus Saccharibacteria bacterium
AAAATCCAGAAAATGTATTGGTTATATAAAAAAGACAAACTTGAAGAAATCATTGCTAACCAGGAAGATGAGTTGGTTTTTTACTGCGGAGCTCCAAACAATCTAGAAGAGATCGTCTCCTTATTCAGTAAAGTAGTTTTGCTGGTCGCTAGTCCGGAGAATATTCGTAGTAGGCTGCTCGCTCGAACTGATAACGGATTTGGTAAATCACCAGAGGTTCAAGATTATATTCTAGAAAGAAAAGAGAAGATTGAGGCAAGTTTAATAGGGAAGGGTGCGTTAGTGGTAGACGCGAATCAGGACATTGATAGTGTTTTGGCAAACGTATTGGACTTTGCCAAGTAGGCTGATCTAATAAAATCCAGCTTTTCCCTTACGCTTTCTAGATACACCCCATCGCTAAACACCTCCAGAATAATTTTCCTATTCTGGCCCCAACGAATAATTTGTCTGAATGGATATTAGTATTTCTTATGGTGCCTGGTATGCTTTTCCTATGAAGACGTTTTTGAATTATCTAGGGCAGTTACGCTTTTATTCACTGGCAGATTTAGCACTTCTTCTTATTGCTGTTAGTGCAACAACATATCAATTGTGGGGAGCGGTATTGCTGCACGTTGCCTTTCTGGCTTATTTAGAAAATAGACATGCTCACACATACAGGAAAAATGTTCCAGTAAGTTTTTCTTATATTTTAGCTATTTCAGGATTATTTTTCTTCCAAAGATTTGAGGGTTTTTTGTATATTTTGATTAGTCACCTTTATACCAAGAAAACAAAAAGTTTAGGCTGGTTAAGCCCATTTTGTCGAGGTCTTCAGAATTTCCTTATAATTGGAGCAATTACAGGTTATTCATCCTATGCTCCTTATCTTGTTGGAGTAATCTTGTTCGCGAGAAACTTAACTGGCGACATGCGTGATGTGGAAAAAGACCGGGAGGAGGGAATGAGAACTATTCCGGTGGTATTGGGAATGAGAAAAAATATGAAGTATATCCATCTGGCGGCAACCATGATCACTTCAGTGGTTTGGTGGCTTATCTCACCATTGGCGGTGGAGTGGTTGGGAGTGGTGCTTGTAATTCAGGTGGCAACTTATAGGCTTACTCCTAGATAGTTGTTTATAAAACTTAGTTTCTCCTTTAAGCTCTCCAAGTAAACCCTATCGCTAAACACCCCCAGAATAATTTTCCTATTCTGGCCCATGAAAATAAAAAGATCCGTCTTGTACGGATCTTTTTATTTTCACCTTGGCTGTTGAGGGAATCGAACCGGGAGGGGGTCGGGGAACTCCCGTTCCCCGTGGAGGAAGGCTTCGGAAAACCGTGGGTTTCCGAGGGGTTCGATAGCGAAGCGTCCCTCTAGTCGTCCAACGAATAACATATCTGAAGGGGAGGAAATAGGTTCTTATTACAACTGATATACTTTTAATATGTCTCGAACCTCTGTAAAACTAATCCCAGAGTTTAAGGTAATGGATTTCAAGAAGAGCTTAGATTTCTACACCAACCTTGCTCAGTTTGCTGTTGAATACGATAGACCAGAACAAAGTTTCGCAATGCTCAATAAAGATGGTGCGTATTTAATGATTGAGGCACCCACCTCTGGCAGTCGCATTTTTGACGCCGCAGAGGCCACTTATCCATTTGGGAGAGGAATGCATCTCCAAATCAGAGTAGATAATGTCCAAGCTCTTTACGATAATTTCAAAAGTCATAATCACCCTTTGTTTTTAGATATGGAAGAAAAATGGTATCGGAAGGGAGATGTAGAAGTAGGGAACAAGCAATTCATTGTTCAAGATCCCGATGGGTATTTACTTCGCTTCTATGAAGACATGGGGGAACGCTAAATTTATGTATCCCTTAGAAAAGTTCTATATCTACTTCTCTCCGTATACTGCTCA
>CAZBQU010000011.1:3674-5500 GCA_964494215.1 uncultured Candidatus Saccharibacteria bacterium
TCGAGCACGCCTATCAATGTCAGCGTTATGCAGAACCTGAAATTATTGAGGAGATTAGAAAAGCCCGTAGCCCAATAAAAGCTTGGGAAGTTTCTTCAAAATATAAACATCTTCAAATTCCTGAGTTTAAAAGCGAAGAGCATAAGCTTGAAGTTATGAAGGACCTCATGAGATTAAAGGCAGAACAACATCCAGAAGTCAGGCAAGCTCTCATTGATTCTGGAGATTTGAAAATAGTTAAGCATATTGTGACGTACCCGCCGGGAGATGGATTCTGGGATGACGGGGAGGATGGAAGTGGCTTAAACCACACAGGACGACTTTGGATGGAGATTAGGGAAGAATTATCTAAACCGCAAAATTAGCAATATAATCCACCCCTTCTTTAACCTCCTCAAGGTATATTCTGTCAGAGGAGATATCTAGAATAATTTTCCTACTTCGGCCCCAACTCGAGTGTTATACTTTAAGAATGAAGAAAATACTGCCTATACTAGTTGCTCTCGGGGCATTGGGATTATTTATCTACCTCGTCCCGATTTGGACACATTACCTTCCTTGGACAGGTGAGAAGTCTTACATCACTACCTGGGATAAGATTATACGGATCTACTATGCCGATAAAGTGGTGTTCTAATTGGAATAAAATTCTTTCCCGTGACTAAAAGTTATTTGGAACTGAAGCCGAGATATCGCACGAAGGTAAGACGCGTTTTGGGTAAGGCGTTTTACACGATGCGGACATACCTGTATTGGAAACGGGTACAGTCGCAGTTCTCTCGGGTTCGGGGAACAAAGGCAATATATCCGTATTCTATTTTCACTCATCGGACGCCTCTGTATCGGAAGCTCGCCAATGTAGATAAGGTGTATCAAGACAACAAGGTAACAAACTTAAAGATTGCCGCCCCGAAAATTAATGGGGTAGTGATCAGGCCTGGCGAAACATTTTCGTACTGGTATCTTATCGGTTCCTGCACGAAGAGGAAGGGATATGTTCCCGGGATGGAATTATTTTCCGGCTCGTTTAGATTTCGGATAGGAGGAGGATTGTGCCAACTTTCGAATCTCCTTTACTGGATATTCATTCATTCGGAACTCACTATCACGAGGCGCTATCGACATTCTTATGATGTATTTCCAGACGCGGCACGGACGCAGCCGTTTGGATCAGGGGCAACGTGTTATTACCCATTCATGGATTTGGAGGTGGTCAATAATACCAATCGCACGTATCAAATCGTCGTGACACTCGACAACGAACATCTTGTGGGAGAGTTGCGGGCCGATGCACCGGAAGATTTTCTATATGATATTGAAGAGCGGAATCACCGTTTTATTTCGCAGCCTTGGGGGAAGTACACCCGCCACAATGAGCTCTATAAAATAATGATAGACAAGAAGAATCACGCCAGGGTAGGGGAAAAGTTTCTGGTCAAAAATGATGCCATTTGTATGTACGATCCATTTCTACCAACTCGCCCCAATTAATGAAAAAAATTAGCGAGGCGTCTGGCTGGTCGCTCAAAGTTTTGTTATTCCAGTTCGGGTATACTTAACCGCATGATTTATCTTATCGGTGGTATCTCGAGAGTTGGTAAATCCACTCTCGCCTCCATGATTTTGGAGAGAAATAAGATTTCTGCTGTGTCTACGGATGTTATTAGAAATTTGCTTGATTTTTCTCCAACAAAAGTTGGAATTAACGACTTAGAGATAAGCAAAAAACCTGAAGCATTCTTTCCTTATTTTTCTCAACTAGTTCATATACTTAACAATAAGTACTCAAACTATGTCGTAGAAGGGGATCTTTTTACTCCAGAACA
>CAZBQU010000011.1:5541-5800 GCA_964494215.1 uncultured Candidatus Saccharibacteria bacterium
CTTCAGAAAGAAATTGATTTGAAATGTGTATTTATCGGAACCAGCAATATCACACTCGAAGATTTAAAGAAGATAGATTCTAAGCTTGATTGGGTAAGCAAAATGCCTATGGAGGTCCAGGAAAAATTACCCGGCAAGCTGGTAGAGAGAAGCAAGACCATAGAAACAGAGGCCGCAAAATATGGTTTTCAATACTTCGATATAAGTCCTGATAGAAATCAGGCGCTGGAATCTGCCTATAATATTCTTTTGGGATAAT
>CAZBQU010000011.1:5810-11959 GCA_964494215.1 uncultured Candidatus Saccharibacteria bacterium
GATCTTTATGAAAAAACTTATCATCGGGATTGTTGTCGTTCTGGTTCTCGGGCTCGGCTACTGGACGATTTCGCCGCTCTTTATCGACAAGCGCGTTTCTGAAGAATTTAATCTCACTGCTGAGTCAGAAGGAGTGCAGCCCGTGCTCGCGCTCCGGGGATTGTTTACGGGATTCGATACGGTTCACACTGGTTCCGGCAATGTGAGCGTTATCCAAGTGGGGGAGAAATATATTATTCGCCTGGAAGAAAACTTTGCTGTTGCCAACGGCCCCGATCTCTACGTGGGGTTAGGGAAGGACGGCGCGTATGTGAAAGGGACGGAAGTGGGGAAGCTGAAGGGTAACCTCGGTTCCCAGAACTACGAAGTGCCGGCGGGAGTGAATCTCCTCGACTATAACGAAGTGTGGATCTGGTGCCGCGCCTTCTCGGTCGGCTTCGCCAAAGCAAAACTCACGCCTTCGATCTAAGACACGTTACGTTTGCTCGTCCGTCTAAGAAGGTGAGATTTAATTATATTTACCCTCACATGCTTATTTCCCTCGTCCTTGGTCTTCTCCTCGGTGCCGCTTCTATCGTCTTTGCCCTGCAAAATATTACGACTATTACTGTCTCGTTCTTCTCATGGCAGTTTGAAGGATCGCTCGCGCTCATCCTCCTTCTCGCTGTCGGGGTGGGGTCACTTATCACCTGGCTCGTGCTTTTGCCGGACATTATCACGAGGAGTTTCCAACTCTCGGCGCTTAAGCGGGAAGGGAACAGGCTACAAGAAGAGGTGATACATAAGAAGATCGAGGTAGAGACCGAGAAGTCGAAACTCGCCGCGAACAACGCGTACCTCGACAGTATCAAAACGACTCCGCGCAAAATCTAGGGGAAATGTGGAAGAGCTTGGTGTAACATATCTCCATGCTCAAAGAATTTAAACAATTTCTCCTCCGGGGGAACGTAGTAGACCTCGCGGTCGGCGTTATGGTTGGTGCGGCTTTTGGTACGGTTGTAAGTGCGCTCGTCTCCGATATTTTGACGCCGTTTATCTCCGCTATCGCGAAGCTGCCGGACTTCGCAGGTCTCACCTTCGTTGTGAACGGAAGCGAATTCCTCTATGGCCACTTCGTGAACGCGCTCATCTCGTTTCTCCTTGTGACGGGCACGGTATTCTTCTTCGTGATTAAACCGATGAATCTTCTCATCGCCCGTTCGCACAAAGAGGCGCCAGCTGATCCTGCGACGAAGAAGTGCCCTGAGTGTCTCTCGGAGATTCCTCGTGAAGCCAAGCGCTGTGCGCATTGCGGAGAGGTGGTTTAGTCGTATCATTAGGATATGCAATTAAATATTTTTTATGAAAAAAGGATATAAAGACAATATTGAAAAGTTGACGAAGGAGAATACGGATTTCCGTCACGTGCTCTACACCGGCGAGCGCTCGCAGCTCGTGCTTATGTCACTTAAGCCTGGCGAAGAAATCGGCGCGGAAGTGCACGAAGAGAATGACCAGTTCTTCCGCTTCGAAGCGGGAACAGGAGAAGTCATGATTGACCTCACGGTGTATCAAGTGGGGGATGGTGACGCCGTGATCGTCCCGCGCGGCGCCGAGCACAATGTCGTGAATACGTCGGCGACAGAGCCGTTGAAGTTTTACACAATCTACTCGCCGGCCCACCACCTCGACGGCATCGTCCGCACGACGCGCGAAGAAGCAGTCTCGAACGAAGCAGAGTTCGACGGTGCGACGACGGAATAATTATCTTAAAATAAACCTATGCTTAATCCACAAAATATTTCCCTCTTTATCTTGAGAGTTTCTCTTGGCGGCCTCTTCTTCTACGCAGGCATCACGAAGGTGCTCGACTCTTCTTGGAGTGCGGCGGGCTATATCGGAAGCGCTCAGACGTTCCCACATTTCTTTGCGTGGTTCTTGCAGCCTAATATTCTCCCGCTTATTAACCTTGTAAATGAATGGGGCCTTACTCTCATCGGAGTTTCTCTTATTCTCGGCATTTTTGTCCGTTTCTCGGCTGTGTTCGGTATCGCTCTCATGGTGCTCTATTACTTGGTCGTACTTAACTTCCCGTATGTTGGGGAACACGGCTACTTGGTTGATGAGCACGTGATCTACATTGGAGCCTTCTTGGTCCTTATGACTTTCCACGCGGGTCGCGTCTGGGGTTTGGGCAACAAAATTGGTTAACTTGCGATACGTGAATAAAAAGTTTCTTATTAAGTTGGCGGTCGGAGGGGTGATTCTCTTAGAGCTCTTACTAAGAGGTGCTTCGTCGCTCGAGGGAGGGGATTCTACGGGGATTCTAGACGCATTAATGCTCAGCCCTTTTATCTTAAAGAGCTTTCTCGCATTCTTGGGAATCGTTTTCCTCATCACATATATATCTAAGAGATATACTGCACCTCAGGAATCTACCGCAAACACGCTTAAGTGGAGTGGCCAGGCCGTGCTTATCACCTTCGGCATCGTCGCTTTAGTGGGAATGACCGTCTTTATTGCTATCGGCTTCTTGTTTGGCTAGGATTTTGGTTTTCCTCCGTTCTGTTTAAGAACAAACCAATATGGCTTTGGGGTAGCTTGCCTCTTATGCCTCAATGATATACTTATATACCATGTCATTGCCTATCTGGGCGAAAAATATCCTGTTTCTCATCGTGTACATGATCTCGGGGCTTATCCTCGCGATTATTATCGAGGACCTGCTCTCCGGTAGCGACCTTATCCCGCTCAACACGGCAATCGAGAGTCTTGTGGTTGCGGTCCGAACTCCCTTCCTCACCACGCTCATGGTAACGATTACAAATATCGGTAACCCCTTTTTCTTTGCGGTGGTCTCACTCGTTATCGCGACCGCTCTCGTCCTTAAGCGCCACACCTACGATGCGGCTCTTCTCCTGGCTTCTCTCATCGTCTCAGTAGTTTCTCTGACCGCTCTTAAAAATGTGCTTCAAATCAGTCGCCCAGTTTCGGATATCTATAGCGTAGAAGGGTGGAGCTTCCCCTCGGGCCATACGACTCTTGCTACCACGTTCTTCCTTCTCATTGCCTATATCTTCTTTAGTAAGGTCCGATCGACTCGGCAGAGAATCGTTCTCGTTCTAGGATCTTTCTTCGGGGTATTGTTGGCCGCTTTCTCGCGACTTTACCTGGGTGCGCACTGGACGCTCGACATCATTGCGGGGGTCGCCTTGGGCTTGCTGTCCGTGAGCTTTACGGTTCTCATGTTTAATCTTGCCTTCGGGGAAAGTCGCTCCTTCCGTAGTCGCATCGATTTGTCATAGAGCCTTGTGTTAAAATGGGGGCATGAACACACAAGACATGAGCCAAATGTATCGTTGGGGTCGCATTGCACTTATTACCTTAGTTGTTTTCTTGGCGGTGCTTACGGTTGGTAAGTTGAAGAGTTTGCGCGAACCGCAGTTAAGCTACAACTCAATTACCGTTATGGGCGAAGGGGAGTCGATCGCTGTGCCGGATATCGCCACGTTCTCGTTTAGCATTTCTTCCGACGCTCCTTCGGTCGCCGCAGCGCAGGAGGCGGTGAACAAGAAGATGGATGCCGTCATGGGTGCGCTCAAGAACTTGGGAGTAGCCGAGAAGGATGTGAAGACGACTGACTACAGCGTCTATCCGAAGTATGTTTATAGCAGTGGATGCATCTCTGGCTACTGCCCGAGCCAGCAGAAGCAGGACGGATACACGGTCAGCACATCGGTTTCGGTAAAGGTGCGTGATACGGCGAAGGCGGGGGATGCCCTGGCTGCTGCCGGCACGAGCGGAGTGACGAATCTCTCGTCTCTCTCCTTTACTGTTGATGATTCAAGCAAAGTTTCTGACGAAGCAATGGGGAAGGCGATTGCCGACGCGCGCGCTCGAGCTGAAGTTATTGCCAAGCAGTTGGGTGTTCGTCTTGTGAGAGTGGTCGGATACTACTACAACAATGCCTCCGACGGCCCAATGCCGTACTACCGTGAGGCCGCAGTGTCTGCTCCCATGGACCAAACGAAGTCCGTCTCTGTCGTTCCAGGTGAGAACAAGACCAGTGTGAGCGTTTCCGTGATGTACGAGATCCGTTAACTCATAAAAAACACCTCCGTTGAATGTTTCTCGTCTCTGTGATATGATCACCGGGACGCCCACGGAGGTGTTTTTTTATAGGCAAAGAGCCACCCATTCACCCATGAACACGTTCATCAATTACATCAAGGATACACGCGCCGAATTGGCGCACGTATCGTGGCCGACCCGCCGCCAAGCAGCAGCTTTCACCGCAGTGGTGGTGGTCGTCTCCATCCTTACCGCCGTTTTCCTCGGCTTCTTCGACTATCTCTTCTCTCTCATCCTTCAGAAATTTATTATCTAGTACGATAAGCTCAACACCCTTATGTCAAAACAGCAAATCTCTGAAGGTAGGAATTGGTACGTTGTGCACACCTACGCCGGGTATGAAAACGCCGTGCAGCGCAACTTAAAGCAGCGCATCGAATCTCTTGGTATGGAAGGGAAGATCTTCAACGTCATCGTCCCGACGGAAAAGAAGGTGAAGATCAAGGGCGGCAAGCGCGTCGAGGAGGAAGAGAAGATTTACCCTGGCTATATCTTGGTCGACATGATCGTAACTGATGACTCTTGGTACGTTGTGAGAAACACCCCTCGCGTCACGGGCTTTGTTGGCTCCGGCGTCTTTCCTGTACCGATCGAGAAGAAGGAAGTGGATGCGCTCTTTGCCCGCATGAACGCGGACAAGGTCACGCATACGATTAACCTCATTGAGAACGATGCTGTCATGATCGTCGATGGTCCGTTTAAAGACTTGGAGGGTAAGGTTTCTGAGATCGACGAAGAGCGTGGCAAGGTGAAGGTGCTCGTGAATATGTTCGGTCGCGAGACTCCGGTCGAGCTCGACTTCTTGCAAGTTAAGAAAGCGTAAGGTATTGTAATCTCCTCAATATATGGCAAAGAAAGTTACCAAAGTCTTGAAGCTCCAGATCCCCGGCGGCGCCGCCGTCCCGGGTCAGCAGCTCGGCCCTGTGCTCGGTTCCGCCGGTATTAACATCGGTGAATTCGTCAAACGTTTTAACGACGAGACGAAGGACCGCCGTGGCGAAACCGTCCCGACCGTTGTCGATGTCTACGAAGACCGCACCTACAAGCTTACCTACAAGGTTGAACCAGCTTCGGCTCTTATCTTGAAGGCTTTGGGCAAGGAGAGTGGTTCCGGTACTCCGAACACAGCAAAGATCGGCTCGCTCCCAATGTCTAAGATCCGCGAGATTGCTGAAAAGAAGATGCCTGACCTCAACGCGAACGACCTCGATGCTGCTGCAAAGATCATCGCAGGCACCGCTCGCTCGATGGGAGTCGACGTGAAATAGGTACGTATTTAATTACAGATGTTTCGCAAAGCCCCGCCTCCGCGGGGCTTTGCTTTTATCTGCGAAGAACCGTATTCTGGCTTTAGAAAAGGAGATACGCGATGCGTACAAATAAACTGCTTGTCGTTGTGCACTGCGTGAACAGACGCCAAGTTTTGGAGAACGTGGCTATTGCCGTGCAAGAGGGGGCCGATGGCGTCTTTCTCATCAACCACGAGATTTCGGCGAAAGCGCTGGTCGAGGTGTATGCCAAGGTGGATCAAGCCATGGGAGCCCAGTACTTCATCGGGCTGAATTTCCTTGGCGTCCCTCCTCTGCAGGTGGTCGATCTGCTGTCGAAAGCATGGAATTCTTCGGGGATCTGGTTTGATGACATGGGGTATGTCGAAGGTGGTTCGGAGCACATCGACAATATCGACATGCCATTGAAGATCCGCAACACCCTCAAGAACTTGGGGTACAAAGGACTCACGTTTGCCCCTGTTGATTTCAAGTATCAGCTGGCGGCGAAGAATTTGTCCCACGCCACAAAAACAATGTCTCACTTTGGAGATGTTGTGACGACGAGCGGCCCTCGCACGGGGAGTCCGCCAGCTCTTGAGAAGATACTCGCTATGCGGGAAGCTGTTCCTGATGTTCCGGTTGCCATCGCGAGCGGTATTACTCCGGAGAATGTCGACCCGTTCCTTGATCACGTCGACTACTTCCTTGTGGCGACGGGTATTAGCAAATCACACACCGAACTTGATCCTTCACGCGTCCGTCTCATGG
>CAZBQU010000011.1:12059-13716 GCA_964494215.1 uncultured Candidatus Saccharibacteria bacterium
ATCGAAACAATTTTAGGTCGGAAGATTACCTTGGTTCACCCTAAGGATATTAAGAATGGCGACTATACGATTATCGCTGACGTAAAGACGGCGGCAGAAGACCTCGCGAAACTCGAAGCGGCGCATCTGGATGAAATCGAGAAGCTCGAACTTGTGAGCGGTCGGTTTATCAATATCTATCTGTCGAAAAACTTTTTCAAAAATAGTTTGGAAGAGATTATCGAGAAAGGGGATGAGTTCGGAAAGGGAACACATGTAAAGGGATACAAGGTCATGGTCGAGCACACTGACCCCAATCCGTTTAAGGAATTTCATATTGGCCACTTGATGCCGAACGTCATCGGCTCAACTATTGCGCGAATAATCGCGTGGAACGGAGGAGAGGTGAAGCAGGCTAACTACCAAGGCGACAAGGGCCTTCATGTGGCGAAGGCTGTATACGCCATGCTCAAGGGTGTAGCGGAGAAAGAAGCTTACGCAGCGGGCAGTAAGGCATACGAGGAAGATCCGAGCGCCAAGGCAGAGATCGAAGCGCTTAACAAAACAATTTATGCAGGCACTGATGCGGAGATAAACGCCGTATATGAAAAAGGGAAGCACGCAAGTCTCGCGGCCTTCGAAGAGATGTACAAGAGACTCGGATCTGCCTTCGACTATTACTTCTTCGAATCTGACACGGCTCCGATTGGAGAAAAGATTGTGAGAGAAAATGTTGGGAAGGTTTTCGAAGAGTCAGACGGCGCCATCGTCTTTAAGGGTGAGAATGTCGACCCATCTCTTCACACTCGCGTCTTCATCAACTCTCAAGGTATCCCAACCTATGAAGCGAAGGACTTGGGCAATGCGAAGAACAAATATGATACCTACCCGTACGATCTCTCAGTCGTGGTAACGGGTAATGAGATCAAGGATTACTTCCGCGTCATGCTCGCGGCACTTGGTTTGATTTACCCAGACCTCGCCGCAAAGACTAAGCACCTCCCGCACGGTATGCTCCGCCTTCCGACGGGGAAGATGAGCTCACGCACGGGAAATATCATTACCGCGGAATCTCTCATTGAGGAAGTGAAGGGGCATGTGAAGGGTGACGAACGCGTCGCTATTGCCGCTATCAAATATATGATTCTCCGCCAGGGAATTGGTCAGGATATTATTTTTGACTTTGAGAAATCGATTTCCACCGAAGGTGATTCTGGAGTGTACCTCCAGTACGCCCATGCGCGCGCTTGTTCGGTGATTGAGAAATCTGCCTCCTCCCTTGATAAAGGGAGGACAGAGGAGGGATTGGAAACAAGATTGATTGAGAAACTCTTGTACCGATTCCCCGAAATCATCGAACGTGCTGGTGCAGAATACGCGCCGAACTATATTGTGACGTATCTCACGGAGATCGCCTCCGCTTTCAATAACTTCTATGCACACGAGAGAATTGCAGAAGATGCGCATAACCTCGGTATCACTAAGGCCTTCAAGCAAGTAATGAAAAACGGCCTCACCGTACTCGGTATTCCCGCCCCGGAGAGGATGTGATATAGTGGGCGCATAAGCGTTAAGGGAACTAATCACTCCCAAGCTTCGGGAAGAAAGCTAGTAGAACCCGACGGGTAAGCCCGGTATAGCTGTGAATGAGAAGTCCCGCCAAAGGCGGGTAAAAACC
>CAZBQU010000012.1:0-2727 GCA_964494215.1 uncultured Candidatus Saccharibacteria bacterium
AAGCGTTTGTTGGAAATCGTCTCGGCATTTGTACCTTATGCTGAGAGGCCAAGTCTAAGCGTGCAGCAAAATCCGATTCATTCTGCTTTCGTGCTTCTGCTCGCAAATCAGAATCAGGTTACGATCGAGGTTCTATCTCAACTTGAAGAAGCTTGGGAGTTTTATCAGATGGAAGAAGGGAAGAGGGCGAGCTCATAGCTCGCCCTTTGCTTTTTATACAAAATCAGGGTACAGTATCCCGCGTAAGGTCTAAGACAGTCGGTGGGTGCAAACCCTTAATTCCCGGCCGAGACGAATTCCAATAGGACTTCAATCTCTGCGACTTTATATGGGTCGTTTTTGTTTTATTAGATAACACGCTCACAATGGCCATTAGTAAAGCCAAGAAGGGAGAAGTGTTGAAGAAGCTTGAAGAGGGTTTTGCTAACGCAAAGTCTCTCGTCTTCGTTAACTTTAAGGGCCTCTCGGTAGGGAACACCACCTCGCTGCGAAGCACCTTGAAGAAGGAAGGCGTGTCGTACGGCGTTGCCAAGAAGACCTTGGCCCGTTTGGCACTCGACGGCCAGAAGTACGAAGGCACGATGCCTGAACTTCCGGGCGAGCTCGCGCTCGCGTGGGGTAGCGATTTGATCGCTCCGGCTCGCGAAGTCTACGGCTTCCACAAGAAGTTCCCCGAGAATCTCACGATCTTGGGCGGCGTCTTCGAAGGAAAGTACATGTCGAAGGCTGAGATCGAAGGGATCGCCATGATTCCTTCCGTCCCAGTTCTCCGCGGCATGTTCGTCAACATCATCAACTCTCCGATTCAGCGTTTCGCGATCGCGCTCAATGAGATCGCTCAGAAGAAAGCTTAATTACATTCATTAACATTACTCACATGGAAGAAAAAGTAGTCACTGTTCCCGCTAAGTTTGAAAAGATTGTTTCGGAGATCGAACAGATGTCCGTTCTCGATCTTAACGAGCTCGTGAAGGTCTTCGAAGAGAAGTTCGGCGTTTCCGCTACTGCCGTTGCAGCTGCTCCGGCCGCTGCCGGTGCTGGTGCCGCAGATGAGAAGTCCCTCTTCAACGTTGAGCTCACCGACGGTGGTGCCAACAAGATTGCCGTTATCAAGGTCATCAAGGAAGTGTTGGGCTTGGGTCTTAAGGAAGCCAAGGACCTCGTCGACGGTGCTCCAAAGATGGTCAAGGAAGGCATGAAGAAGGAAGAAGCTGAAGCTTTGAAGAAGCAGATCGAAGAAGCTGGCGGCAAGGTTACATTGAAGTAATCTCTCCTCCGTTCTCAATAGTTTCTAAGCAAAGGCTCCCTCACGGGGGCCTTTGCCCTTGAGGCGCTTTGTGCTTGGTGTACAATACGGCCATGTCTCAATCCATTGCCCATATCTTCGGCGGGGAAGCGAAGGTAAAGATCATGCGGCTCTTCATCTTTAACCCCACTCTCGCCTTTACGTCGCAGGAAGTCTCCACTCGTGCCAAGGTTGCTGCCTCAAGCGCGCGCCGTGAGCTCTCGACTCTTGTGAAGTCAGGTCTTATCAAAAAGGGGGCGAAGACATATTCCTTGAACCGCACGTACCGCTACCTTCCAGCCATTGGCAACTTCCTCATCGACGCCACCCCGCTCTCCGAGAAAGAGATTATCCGCAAAGTCTCTGCGACAGGTAATATCAAGCTTATCCTTACGTCTGGGGTCTTTCTCCATAACCCTGATTCGCGCGTTGATATCCTTGTGGTAGGGGATCATATTAAGCACGGCAAGCTTACGACAGTTATGTCCGCCATTGAGGCTGAGCTCGGTAAGGAATTGCGCTATGCCGTCTTTGAAACCTCTGATTTCCAGTATCGCTTAGGTATTTACGACAAGCTCATCCGCGATATCCTCGATTCTCAGCACGAAAAGATCCTCAATAAGCTCGGTCTCCAGGCCACGATGCTTGCACCGAAGGTTATCCACACCGCTTAAACGCTCGAGTTCCTCGGGTATATACTTAAGGTATACCCCTTTTAGAGTGGTAATTAATAAGTAGATTTACCGTTAAGAACATATGTTATTGAACACTTGGAGAGATGTGTTGACGCTTTCCTTCCAGAACCTCTGGGTGGGCGTTGTTAACTTCATCCCGAACCTAGTTGTCGCCCTCGTCATCCTCGTTGTAGGCTGGCTCATCGGCGCTCTCTTGGGTAAGGCTATCGCTCAGATTTTCCGCTCGCTTAAGATTGATGAGGCTCTCCGCCGCGCAGGCTTGGAGACCTTCCTCCACCGCGGTGGCATCCGCCTCGACTCTGGCGCCTTCATCGGCGCTCTCGTGAAGTGGTTTGTCATTGTTGTGTTCCTCGTCGCATCCTTTGATGTGTTGGGCCTCGTTCAGGTCAACATCTTCCTCCAGGATGTCGTCTTGGGTTACTTGCCTCGCGTCATCGTTGCCGCCCTCGTCCTCTTGGTCGGTGGTGTTGTAGGTGACGTTGCCAGCCGCGCTATTACGGCCGCTGGTCGTACGGCAAGTGTCAGCTCCGCGCACTTCGCTGGCGCTGTCGCTAAGTGGGCTATCTGGATCTTCGTCATCCTCGTTGCATTCTCGCAGCTTGGTATCGGCGCAGCCTTCAGCCAGACCCTCTTCACCGGCATTGTCATCGCCATCTCGCTCGCGCTTGGTCTTTCCTTCGGCCTCGGTGGTCAGGAAGCAGCCAGCCGCTTCATCGAGAAGCTCCGCGGCGACATGAACGGTCGCTA
>CAZBQU010000012.1:2827-12751 GCA_964494215.1 uncultured Candidatus Saccharibacteria bacterium
GATTTGACTTACGGGCTCGATTTCTATACTATATTTCGCACGAGCGTTTCCACGCTTTTTGTTTTGAGATAATCATTTCATGACCAGATCATCGAGCAAAGGACCATATGTTGACCCTCGCGTCTTGAAAAAGATCGAAGGAAAGAAGCCGCTTGAAACCGGCGTTATTAAAACGTGGTCCCGCGCCTGCCAGATTGCTCCAGAAATGGTCGGATTCACCTTCGGCGTCCATAACGGTCGCGATCACATTGAAGTGCTCGTCACCGAAGACATGGTTGGCCATCGTTTGGGCGAATTCTCCCTTACGAGGAAGTTTATCCGTCACGGCGGTAAGATGCAGAAGGACCTTGAGATTAAGCAGAAGGAAGGCGAAATCGCCGCCGCTAAGGCCGCTAAGGGCAGCTCTGACGCTAAGAAATAGCTTTTTATGAACCAAGTCACCGCCGAACTCAAGAACTACCGCCAGTCGCCTCGTAAGGTGCGTGTGGTGGCCGGTACGGTGAAGGGGAAGTCGGTGGCTGAAGCGCTCACCATCCTTTCCTTTGTGCCAAAGCGCGCCGCCCTTCCTCTCCAGAAGCTTGTCGCTTCTGCCGCTGCAAATGCCAAGAACCTCGATATGAATGTCGAGACGCTTGTTGTGAAGGAGCTCCGCGTTGATGCTGGTCCGACGCTTTACCGCCGCCAGCCTCGAAGCCGTGGTATGGCGAACCCTCTCCGCAAGCGCACGAGTCGCGTTCTTGTGGTATTGTCTGAATCTGCGCCAAAGGCTAAGAAGCTTAAAGCCGCAAGCTAACGTATTTATATGACACACACAGTCCATCCATATTCACACCGCCTTGGCATCCTCCGCGACTGGAAGTCACGCTGGTTTAGCCCGAAGGGTAAGTATCAGGCCGCTTTGAAAGGGGACGTCCTCGTTCGTGAGTATCTTGAGAAGAAGCTTAAGGGCTTCTTTGTGGCTGACATCGAAATCGAGCGCAGCGTGAAGACCTTGCGTGTCATGATCTCGACCTCTCGCCCAGGTATGATTATCGGCCGCGATGGTAAGGGAGCTGAGACCTTGCGCGAAGATGTGAAGAAGTTGCTCATGAAGCACGATCTCCTCGACACCAAGGTTGATCTCAAGCTCGATATCAAGGAAGTAAAGAACGCCGAAGGCAATGCAGCAATCGTCGGTCAGATGGTTGTGGAGGGTTTGGAAAAGCGTTTGCCTTTCCGCCGCATCATGAAGTCAACGGTTGAGAAGGTTATGGCCAGCCGCGATGTCCAGGGTATTAAGATCGTTATGTCCGGTATGATCGGCGGTGGTATGTCCCGCACCGAGACTCACAAGAAGGGTCGTATTCCGCTTCAGACCTTCCGCGCTGACGTCGACTATGCACTCACCGTTGCTCACCTTGCTTTGGGTACCGTAGGGGTCAAGGTTTGGATCTATAAGGGCGACATTTTCGATAAATAAAATAATTTTACTCATATGTTTTTCCCGAAAAAAGTTAAGTATCGCAAGTGGCACACGATGAGACGCAATCCCGCGCGCGTCGGTATCGCTAACCGCGGCATCACAGTCGCCTTCGGCTCCTTTGGCTTGAAGGCGATGGGTCAGGCTCGCATTCGTTCGAACCAGATTGAGGCTGCTCGTAAGGTTCTCTCCCGCTCCATTGGCAAGACTGGTCGCCTTTGGATCCGCATTTTCCCTGACATGCCATATACCCAGAAGCCAGCAGAAGTGAAGCTCGGTAAGGGTAAGGGTGACCTCGCGGGCTACGTGGCTCCAGTATTGGCTGGACGCGTCCTCTTTGAAGTGGACGGCACGGATGAGGTCACGGCGCGTGAAGCGCTCCGCAAGGCGGGCACGAAGTTGCCAGTGAAGACTAAGGTGGTCGCTCGCTAATACATATATGAAGAAAATTAATTACACCGGAGTAAAGAGGGAAGACCTCGTGAAGACGCTTGTCGAGAAGCGTGAGGCTCTTCGCAAATTCCGTTTCGGTGAAGCGGGCTCAAAGACCAAGAATGTGAAGGAAGGTAAGCACATCCGCAAGGAGATTGCTCGCATCCTCACTGTCATCAATAAGTAATATGAACAAGACACAGACACAAGGAAAGATTTTGCAAGGCACCGTCGTCTCGACCAAGATGAAGGATACGGTTGTCGTGGTCGTTGAGCGTTACGAAAAGCATGCCAAGTACGGCAAGTTCGTGAAGATGCGCAAGAAGTTCAAAGCTCACGATGCTGGTAACACCAAGGCTATGGGGGAGAAGGTTTCGATTCGCGAAACGAAGCCCATTTCCAAGGATAAGCACTTTGTAGTAGTATAAGCCGCCATGATTCAACCACGCTCAATCGTCCAGATCGCAGACAACTCCGGAGCCAAAATCGGCCGCATCTTCAAAGTGCTCGGTTCTTCGAAGAAGCGCACCGCTTCCTTGGGCGAGCTTGTCGTGCTCTCAGTCCAGAAGGCCGAGCCTCGTAAGTCGGTCAAGAAGAAGGATGTCTTGTACGGAGTCGTGGTTCGTCAGAAGGCGCCGTTCCGCCGCAAGGATGGTACGTACGTACGCTTTGACGAGAACGCAGTTGTTATCCTCGATAATGCCAAGAAGGAACCGATGGCTGGACGCGTCTTCGGACCGGTGCCACGCGAAATCGGCGAAGCTGGTTTCCAGTCCATCATCTCGAAGGCCCCAGAAGTTGTATAAATACTTATATGCACGTCAAGAAAAATGATCAGGTTATAGTGCTCACCGGTAAGGACAAGGGTAAGACCGGCAAGATTGTCCGCGCTTTCCCGAAGGAAGACAAGGTCCTCATCGAAGGCGTGAATATCAAAAAGGTCCACAACCAGCCTAAGAAGAAGGGAGGCAAGGGCGGCATTGTCGAGAAGGCTTTCCCGATTCATGTCTCGAATGTCAGAATCTCAAAGTAAATATATGAAAATCCAGACTCTTAAAGAAAAGACTCAAACACTTCCGGGCTACAAGAACCCGATGCAAAGCCCGAAGCTTGTGAAGGTGGTGATCTCAAGTGGTGTCGGCTCGTTCAAGGATAAGAACAAGAACAAGATCGTTGAAGATCGCTTGGCGCGCATCACTGGTCAGAAGGCCGCTCCTCGTGGCGCAAAGATCTCGATCGCGACCTTTAAGAGCCGCGCAGGGGATATTGTCGGCTACCAGATCACCTTGCGTGGTCAGCGCATGCACGACTTCCTCGAGAAGCTCATCCATGTCGCTTTCCCTCGTACAAAGGACTTCCGTGGTATCAACTCTTCCGGTGCCGACGAGATGGGTAACTACACGATGGGTATCAAGGAACACACCATCTTCCCAGAAACGGCGGATGAAGAATTGAAGGACGTCTTCGGCTTCGCAGTGACTGTTGTCACAACAGCGAAGAGTAAGGAGGAGGTCATCGCGTTCCTTACGCATCTCGGGTTTCCGTTTAAGAAATAATGTGTTAGTATAGCTCGTCTCTTATGGCCAAGACATCAGTCATCGCAAGAAGCAAGAAGACCCCGAAGTTCAGCACTCGGGCTACTAATCGTTGCTTCCGCTGTGGCCGTGGTCGTGGCTATATGAGAGACTTCGATCTCTGCCGCATTTGCTTCCGCGAGCTTGCCAACGAGGGCAAGATTCCGGGCGTACGTAAGGCTTCCTGGTAATACTATGGATACTATTTCTAATTTCATTGTGAAGCTCAAGAATGCCGGTCTTGCCGGACACGAGAGCACGACTGTGCAATACTCCGCGTTGAAGGAGTCTATTGCGCAGGTCTTGAAGAAGGAAGGCTTTGTGAAGGAAGTAGAGACCGTTCTCGACAACGGCAAGCGCAACTTGAAGATTTCTCTCCTCGCTCTCGATCGCGTTCCAAAGATCAAGGGCGTCTCCCGTGTCTCGAAGCCTTCGAAGCGTATCTACAAGAAGATCGATGAGATCCGCGCTGTGAAGTCTGGCTACGGCGTCCTTATCCTCTCGACCTCAAAGGGAGTGATGACTGGCCGCGATGCTAAGAAGCATAAGCTTGGCGGGGAAGCTCTCTTCACCATTTGGTAATTTCTATATATATGTCACGCATCGGTAAAAAAATTATGACCCTCCCCGCCAACACTGAGATCAAGCTCTCGGCTGGCCTCGTCTCTGTCAAAGGACCGTTGGGAGAACTCTCACGCGCACTTCACCCAATGATTGAAGTTAAGGTCGAAGGTGATGCTGTTACTGTAGTGCCAAAGAGGATGACGCTCGAATCCCGTGCACTCTGGGGCACCTTCGCTTCCCACATCACCAACATGATCGCCGGCGTGAACACTCCGTTCGAGAAGAAGCTCATCTTGGAAGGTATCGGTTACAAGTCTGAAGTGAAGGGAGACAAGATCGTCTTTGCCTTGGGCTTCTCCCACCCAGTTGAGGTGATGATCCCTGCCACTCTCAAGGTAACTGCCGAGAAGAACCTCATCACCGTTTCGGGCTCCGACAAGGAGCAGGTGGGAGCCTTCACTGCGAAGATCCGCGCGCTTAAAAAGCCGGAGCCTTACAAGGGTAAGGGTATGCGTTATGACAAAGAAGTCATCCGCAGGAAGCAGGGTAAGAAAACCGCATAACAGATATGAACAGCACCATCAAACAAGAGAAGAGAGCCCGCCGCCACAAGCGTATTCGCTCTACGATTTCTGGTACGGCCGAGCGTCCTCGCTTCTCCGTCTTCAAGTCGAACACTGGTCTCTATGCCCAGCTTATTGATGACGTGCGTGGTGTGACTCTCGCAGCAGCGAAGGGCAAGGCGGCAGGGGGGGTGGGAAGTGAGATCGCCAAGAAGGCGGCAGCGGTTGGAATTGTCGCAGTGGTCTTTGACCGCGGCGGTTACCTCTACGCCGGAAAGATTAAGGCCTTGGCCGATGCAGCGCGAGAAGCTGGTTTGAAATTTTAATAAACATTATGGACGACACCCAGATCAAAACAGAAGAGAAGATTGAGACACCAGTTGAAACGGTGCCTGCCGCTGCAGCCGAAGAAGTGGCTGCCGCTCCTGCTCCTCAGGCTAGGGACAATTTCCGTGGTCGTGGTCCAGGTGGCCCTCGTCGCGACAACAATCGCCGTGGCCCTCGTCGCGAACCTCGCGCTAAGCCGGAGTTCGACAACAAGATCGTGAGCCTCCGCCGCGTGGTGCGCGTGGTCTCTGGTGGTCGTCGCTTCTCCTTCTCTGTGGCTCTCGTCGCAGGTGACCGTAAGGGGAGGATTGGTGTAGGCTTCGGTAAGGCTACCGACACTCCGCTCGCTATCGACAAGGCTATGCGTGATGCCAAGAAGAACATGATCACTGTCAATATGACCAAGGGCATGTCTGTTCCTCATGAGATCGAAGCTAAGTACGCCGCTTCGGTTGTGAAGATTCGTCCAGCTCCAGGGAAGGGAATTGTCGCCGGTTCCTCTGTGCGCACCGTCCTTGAACTCGCGGGTCTCACGAACGTTGGCGCCAAGCTCTACTCGAGAAGCAAGAACCACGCCAACAACGCGTTCGCCGCGGTGAAGGCTTTGGAAAGTCTTCAGCACACGAAGATTCGCGAATCTAAATAATACTGCTATGCAATTTCACACTCTCAAGAGAAAGACCCCGAACAAGAAGTCCAAGCAGGTTGGACGCGGCGGTACTCGTGGTAAGACTTCTGGTCGCGGCACCAAGGGGCAGAATGCTCGCGCTGGTCGCAAGAAGCGCCCAGAACTCCGTGACTTCATCAAGCGCGTTCCGAAGCTCCGCGGTCGCGGCAAGTCAGCTTTGAAGAGCCGCCAGCCGAAACTCGTCGGCGCCGCTTTGAAGGCCCACCTCGCTTCTAAGCTCAAAGCTACAAGCTAGAAGCTGTAAGCTTATATGTCCACTCTTTTCCAGAAACTGCGCCTCGCCTTCTCGGACCGCGGCATTAGAAACCGTCTTGCCTTTACTGCGGCCTTGCTCGTTATCGCCCGTCTTCTCGCTATCTTGCCGGTGCCTGGTATTGATGCCTTGCGTCTCCAGAGCCTTTTGGCAGGTTCGGAATTTTTGAATCTTTTGAACCTCTTCTCCGGCGGCGGCTTGTCGAACCTCTCTGTCGTCATGCTCGGCGTGGGCCCTTACATCACGGCTTCAATTATCATGCAGCTTTTGACCGTCCTTTCTCCTGCGATGAAGCGTATGAACCAGGAAGAAGGGGAGGCTGGACGCCGTCGCTTCGCGCAATACTCGCGCATCTTGGCTGTGCCGCTCGCTATCATCCAGGGATACGCCTTTATCCGTTTGCTCCAGGGTCAAGGTGCCTTGCCAGCTCTCTCTCCTATGGCATTGGGAATCGACATCACCATGATTGTGGCAGGTTCGATGCTCCTTATGTGGGTGGGCGAGCTTATCACTGAGTTCGGCATCGGCAACGGCGTCTCGCTCATCATCTTTGCTGGTATCGTGTCCCGTCTCCCTGCTGTATTGAGTCAGATGCTTGTTACCTATGATCCTTCTCAGATTCCGGTCTATCTCTTGACCCTCGCCGTCGCTCTCGCCGTGATCTATGGTGTTGTCTTTATCACTGAGGCGGAGCGCCCAATCCCTGTGACGTATGCCAAGCAGGTAAGAGGCGAGCGTGCTGGAGGAGGAGTTTCAACGTACATCCCACTTCGCATCAACCAGGCGGGCGTCATTCCTGTTATCTTTGCCGCTTCGATCCTCCTTTTCCCAAGAATGATCTTCCAGTTTCTTGTGACCTCAAGTCACGCGTGGGTGGCTTCCATTTCTTCCACAGCCTTGGCCTTGTTGTCCAACAATACCTTCTACGCCTGCGCCTACTTCGCCTTCGTTGTTCTCTTTACCTACTTCTACACGGCTGTGACCTTCGATCCTGATACTATCGCAACGAACCTCCAGAAGTCTGGTGCTTTCGTGCCAGGTGTCCGCCCCGGCGCTCCGACTGCTGACTACATGCTTCGCGTACTTACTCGCTTGACCCTCGTCGGCGCAGTCTTCTTGGGCCTTATTGCGGTCTTGCCGCTCGTTCTCCGCTCGGTTACCGGTATTCAGTCAATCTCGATTGGTGGTACAGCACTCCTTATTGTCGTTTCCGTTGTCATCGACCTTGTGAAGAAAACCGACGCTCAAGTTTCCGCCAGAGAATACTAGTTTGTAGTGGGCAGTTTACAGCTTACAGAAGGGGGTAATCAGCTTTTGCTATAAGCTAAAAGCTGTAAACTATAAGCTATGTTGCATACGGTTATTTTCATTGGTCGCTCCGGCTGTGGGAAGGGGACGCAAGCTGAGCTTTTGAAGAATCGTTTCCACCGCTTAGACTCGAAGCGGATTCTCTATGTAGAAACAGGCGAGCGGTTCCGCGCCTTCATCCGAGGCAAGAACCACACCTCAGCGCTTTCAAATGATCTTTACAAGCACGATGAGCGCCAACCCGACTTCCTTGCCACCTGGATGTGGACGGATATGCTCATCGAGCAATTGGAGCCCGACATGCACATCGTCTTCGATGGAGCGCCGCGGGCTCGAACAGAGGCGGAGATGCTTACAACGGCGCTGCGCTTTTATAGTCGAGAAAAGCCGACCGTTATCTACTTAAATGTCTCTCGCGCATGGTCCGAGAAGCGCCTCCTTGGTCGTGGCCGGAGTGACGACACCAACTTGGCCAAGATCGACAAGCGCCTCGATTGGTTCGACAAGGATGTGATGCCTGCTGTCGAATATTTCAAACAAGATCCGTTCTATCGCTTCATCGAAATTGATGGCGAGCAGTCGGTCGAGGAGGTTCATGCCGCACTTGTGGCTCAGTATGCATATGGGGCCTAGTTTGCTAGAGTAGGGAATATCTATGGTTAATACTTTCGTTTTCATGGGTCGCCCTGGAGCTGGTAAGGGTGTTCAGTCCGCCCTTCTTTCTCAGAAGATCGGGTTGCCAGTTTTCTCGACAGGAGACAAGGTGTGCGCCGTCTCGAAGGCGGACCATGCTTTGGGCAAAAAGATTCGTAGTGTCCAAGAAGCAGGAGGTCTCACGCCTCACTGGTTCGCAGCCTTCCTCTTCCAAGAAGCCCTCTTTAATGAGGGGTCGAAGGGAATGATTTTTGAAGGCATGGGGCGCAAATTACCAGAGGCAGAACTTTTCCACGAAGTGCATGAGTGGTTGGGCAATGATTATCGGATTCTTTACCTCGAAGCTTCTCCCGAAACTGTCACAGAGCGCCTCGTAAAGCGGGGGAAAGAGCAGGGCCGCGCGGATGACGTGCCAGAGCGCATCGCGGTTCGTTTGGAAAATTTTGAAAAGGAAACTCGCGCTTCTCTTGATTACTTCCGCTCCTTAGGTAAGGTGATCGACATCGATGGAGAGCCTTCTCCTGAGGAGGTGAGTGCTGCTATTTTAAAAGAAATCGGGTACGCCCCACTCTAGCCATGAAGCTTAAAACTCCAGCCGAAATCGAAATCATGCGCGAAGGTGGCCGCCGCCATGCGCACATTTTGAAAGAACTCGCCGCTCTCGTGAAGCCGGGTGTTTCGACATACATCCTCGAAGAAGAGGCTCAGCGACTCATCCGAGAGTATGGAGACAAGCCCGCCTTTTTGAACTATCGTCCGGTCGGAGCTTCGCGTCCGTTCCCCGCGGCGCTGTGCCTCTCGATCAACAACGAGATTGTGCACGGCATCCCCAACGAACTTGACCGCCTGATCAAAGAAGGAGACATCGTTTCTCTCGACATCGGTGTCATTCACGACGGACTCATCACGGATTCTGCAATCACTGTGCCGTGCGGTGCGGTCGACGACGAGGCGCGAGAACTCTTGCGTATGACCAAGCTTGCTCTCGAGCGGGGGATTGAGGCGGCAAAGCCGGGTAACACGGTCGGCGACATCGGCGCGGCTATCCAGGCTGTGGCAGAAAAGACACCATTCTCCCTTGCTGAAGATTTGGCGGGTCATGGTGTCGGCCACGCTGTACACGAAGAGCCCTTCATACCGAACACCGGCCGGCCGGGCAAGGGGGTGAAGCTGGTGCCCGGCATGGTTATCGCCATTGAGCCCATGTTAAATGTCGGCACAGGCGCCATCAAGGTCCTCTCGGATGGCTGGACGATCGGTACCCGAGACGGCAAGCGAAGCGCGCACTTTGAACATACAGTTGCGATCACGGATAAAGGCAATATAATACTAACCCTATGACTCACCCAAAAAAAGAACGAACGTTTGTCGCAGTAAAGCCAGATGGTTTCCAGAGAGGACTCGTAGGTGAGGTTATCAGTCGCTTTGAGAGAGTGGGTCTCAAGCTTGTTGCCATGAAAATGTTCGTGGCGACCCCTGAATTTATCGAGCAACACTACACCCTCGATCCTGAATGGCGCCGTGTTACGGGAGAGAAGACGATTGCAAGCTACAAAGCTAAAGGCCTTACGCCTCCGTCTGAGAATCCTCTCGACATCACCGATGTTGTATTAAAGAACTTGAAGATCTTCATGACTTCTGGGCCGCTCGTCGCGATGATCTGGGAAGGCGCGCATGCTCAGAAAATCGTCAAGAAACTCACAGGGGGCACTGAACCCTTAACTTCTGATGTCGGTACGATTCGCGGCGACTACGTGCTTGACTCATACGCGATGTCAGACCTCGATGGTCGCTCTATCCGTAACGTTCTCCATTGCTCAGGCTCGGTTAAGGAGGCTGAAGATGAGATTAATCACTGGTTCAAGCCGGAAGAGATCACAAACTATAGACTTGTACAGGATGAGGTCATGTATGAGCCTGCGTTAAACGATATTCTCCGCTAGGGCCTTTTCGTGAAGCCCTGTAAGGTCGAATAGAAACCATTTTGGCCCGCTCGTCTAGCCGATTTCCACAAGGGAATCGGCTTTTCGTACGTTATACTCTGTTAAGGGTTGTTCGAGGTATTATCTAGCTAAAATTTTTACAGGGAGTCTTATATCTGC